>DATNPI010000530.1:0-9628 GCA_036703325.1 Coleofasciculaceae cyanobacterium | reverse complement strand
ATCATGTACAAATTCGCCCGTTATGGGGAACCTATGCGGATATTTTTAATTGGTCAAAAGACGATTTGCAATTAGACATTGGTGGGGTACGCGGGGAAGTGTCTGCATGTTTGCGGGTCTATGCCAAAATTAACGATGAGGTGCTTCCGGGAAGAGTTCTTTTTCGTTCTTCTTAATTGACATACTCACCGCCCGCGCATGGTCGGTGATTCTTGACGGTTCACAGCAACTTGCTAACCGTTGCTAGTCTTACAATCGCTCCCCGTCCGTTTTAAGTCGTGCCGATGCCCCATGCCGACCATTTTTATATTCCGGGCTGCGTTCTCATCTCTATCCTGTTCGCTCCCGCAATTCAGACACAACACTGAACGGACAGACAGATCGAGTTTGCCCCACCTAAAACCGCAATCTGAACAGATTTGGCTGGTTGGTTCCCATCTGTTGATAGCATGAAACGTTCTACCCAACTTTTCAGACTTTGCCTCACATAGCACTCGAAATTCTCGCCAACCTTGCAAGCTAATTACTCTGGCAAGTTTACGATTTTTGACCATTCCTGATACATTCAAGTCTTCCAAGATGATGGTTTGGTTTTCGCTCACCACCTTGGTAGACAGTTTGTGCAAGAAATCTTTTCGAGTATCTGTAATTTGGTTATGCAATTTTGCAATCTTGATTCTAGTTCTGTTTCTACGCTTAGAATCTTTTTGTTGCCTTGCCAATCTGCGTTGAAGCTTGCGAATCTTGCGATCTTGTTTGGAGTAATCAGGACTTACCGCTTTCTCGCCGTTGCTCATGACCGCAAATGTTTTGATTCCTAAATCAATACTGATACTTTGGTTTTCAGTATCGATATGGGCAGGCTCAATTTCTACAACAAAACTGAGAAAGTAACGGTTTGCACAATCCTTAATTACTGTGACGGAGCTAGGTGCAGACGGTGAGCAAGTTCGAATCTTGGCGGTTTCCGTCGAGTCGAAACTTGCGAACCCGGAGGGTAAAACTCACAGGCGAAATCGGTTTGATATTACCAATCTTGGCAAGATAGACCTCTTCACCTTTAACCCTGAGCGAAGCCGAAGGGTTAATAGAAAAACCGCCAATTCTAAACCGCGCTGATTGCCTTCCAGTCTTCTTTTTAAATTTAGGACTACCTACTTTTTTCCCTTTCCGCTTACCCTTGAGCGAATCAAAAAAGTTTTTGTAGGCAACACCCAAATCTGCAACCGATGTGGAGTCTCACTCTCTTTCAAGGCTTTTGCAGATTTTCTCTTTGCGAATCCGTTAGGTGACCTTTTGCTGGCATAGTCGTATATGCACGGGTTTATCCAATTGTCATTTTATGCATATTAAATGTGGAATAGCTTATCGTTCCATCACTTTGCTGAGAGAAAAATCAAAGGCGAAACCTGAAACCCAGACAGTGTTAGGGATTTGGACTTTAATTTCTTACACAAAGCCTGAAAGATTGGTTCTTGCGTAAAGCCTTTCGTTGCAAGAGTTTCAGAATATTCTTTGGAGAGAGTGATGAAAGAGCGTTATTCGACAACATGATTTGCAAAGGGCGAGTCAAAGGCGTTACTATACCAAAGGGAATATTTTAGCACAAGCAGAATTCGTATCTCAAATTTTTGGAGTGGTTGCTTCTCTCGATTCTTAGTCAAGTCAATCGCTTGTCATACTCCAGTTTTTGCAACACAACCCATGATACTCATCGGGAGAGAGTTCAATGATTGCCCTAGCCGGAGTCGCCATCCAAAGCAAAATCTATTCAAGTTCAACATCTTTGGTGTATCGGGGCATCAGAATGCAAGATAATCGAGCGCTCATCGTAAAAGTGCTCAAGCAAGATTATCCCTCTCCTCAAGAACTGACCCGCTACAGACAGGAATATGAAATTACTCGTTCCCTCAACCTCCAAGGAGTTGTTAAGGCATACAGCCAGCAGGACTATCAACGCACTCTCGTCATTCTCTTAGAGGATTTTGGCGGAGAATCCCTAGAGCAATGGATGCACAAGCGCCCAGACTTCTGCCCCATGCCCTTATCCACTTTTCTACGTCTTGCCATCGACCTCACAGATATTCTGGGTAAAATCCATGCAGCCAATATCATTCATAAGGATATCAACCCTGGAAACATCGTCCTCAATCCGGATACTGGCGTTGTCAAAATTATTGACTTCGGAATTGCCACCCGATTTAACCGCACGAATCCGACTTTCAAAAGCCCTCATGTTTTAGAAGGGACACTCGCCTACCTGTCTCCAGAGCAAACAGGGCGCATGAACCGTTCGCTCGATTACCGCACCGATTTTTACTCGCTCGGTGTGACGTTCTACGAACTGCTCACCGGACAGTTGCCGTTTCCAACAACGGACATCCTTGAGCTAGTCCATTGTCATATTGCCAAACCGCCTGTTCCACCCCATGAATTGAATGCAACGATTCCCAAGCCCGTTTCAGAGATTATTCTGAAACTGATGGCGAAAAATGCAGAGGAGCGCTATCAAAGTGCTTGGGGAATCAAAGCTGATTTAGAACTTTGTGTCGAGCAATTAACCGAAACAGGTCAAATCGATAACTTTCAACTGGCGCTTCATGACGTTTGTGATCAGTTTCAAATTCCCCAAAAGCTGTATGGACGCGACAGGGAAGTTGCAAGGTTACTGGCGGTGTTTGATAGTGAAGCGCTGCTGCGTTCGCCCTACAGCCCTTCTCCTAAAGGAGACGCTACGCGAACGGGCATCCTACGGCGGGCGTCTCCCCTTGCGAGAAGCGCAGATCGCGTAGCGTGTCCAGAGGAGAATCGCGTCGCTGCTTTACAGAACAATTCAGAAACAAGATTCAAAGTTGAAATGATGTTGGTGTCAGGCTACGCTGGAATTGGCAAATCAGCGTTAGTGCAGGAACTCTACAAACCCATCACGGCAAAGCGCGGCTATTTTATCTCTGGTAAATTTGATCAATTTCAGCGCAATATTCCCTACAGCGCGATCGCCCATGCCCTGCAAAAATTGGTGCAGCAACTGCTGGGTGAACCAGACGACCAAGTGCAACAGTGGCGATCGCGCCTGCTCACAGCGTTGGGAACCAACGGAAAAATCATCATTGATATCATCCCGGAAGTTGAATTAATTATCGGCAAGCAGCCGCCCGTACCGTCCGTTGGAGCAACGGAAGCTCAAAATCGCTTCAATCGAATCTTTCAGAAGTTTGTGCAGGTGTTTTGTTTAGAGTCACATCCGCTTGTAATCTTCTTAGATGATTTGCAGTGGATCGATTCAGCCACACTGAAGTTAATCGAGTTGATGCTGTTGGATGAGCAAACCCAATTCCTATTTTTGATTGGAGCATATCGAGATAATGAAGTCAATCCAACGCATCCACTTGTATTAACGCTCTCGAGACTGCGAAAGCAAGGGGCAATGCTTCAGGAAATTAGTCTGTCACCCTTAACGCTGGAACCATTGAGTCAGTTGATCGCCGAAACGCTACATCACAGTACTGATACCGTTCGTGCCTTAGCTGAGTTGGTGCTGCGTAAAACTGATGGTAATCCTTTCTTTGTCGGCGAATTTTTGAGAATGCTGTATAGCGAAAATCTGTTGACCTTTGATGTTGAACACTATCGCTGGCAGTGGAACATTGCTCAGATTCAAGCCCAAGATATCACCGATAATGTTGTGGAGTTGATGCTCCTCAAGTTGAAGAAACTACCAGAAGTCACACAGGAAATTCTCCGCTATGCCGCTTGTGTCGGGGCTGAATTTGATTTAGATACGTTATCAATTGTTTGTGATAAATCACCTAAAGCGGTTTTTCTGGATTTGCTGGCAGCCATACAAGGTGGATTCATTCAACCCCTCTGTGAACTAGACGAGAATTTGTTAGTTCAAGAGTATAAGTTCTTGCATGACCGAGTGCAGCAAGCAGCATACACCTTAATCGATGAGTCGCACAAACAAGTTGTTCATCTACAAATCGGTCGCAATTTATTAGAAAAGACTTTACCAGAGCGAATATCAGATCGGCTGTTTGAAATTGTCGATCATCTTAATCATGGGATTGAGCTTGTCACCGATCAACCAGAACGAAATGAAATTGCTAGATTAAATTTAATCGCAGGTCAGAAAGCAAAAGCAGCGATCGCCCATAGTATGGCGAAAAAATATTTAGCCACAGGAAGAGAATGGCTAGCAGCTTCTAGCTGGCAAACCAACTATGACCTGACATTAGATTTATATATAGAAACAACAGAAGTCGCGTATTTGTGTGGCGAGTTTGAGCAGGTAGAATCCTGGGTGGCGATCGTTCTACAAGAAGCTAAAACTGTTCTCGACATCGTAAAACTTTACGAAGTCAAAATTCAAACCGACATAGCGCAGAGCCAGCCATTGAAGGCAATCAATACTGCATTGCAAGTTTTGCAGCAACTGGGAATCAGTTTTCCCGAAACGCCGAGTCAGTCGGATATTCATCTTGAACTAAACGCAATCACATCTTTCTTTGGCGAGCAGCCGATGTCTAACGACAAGCCGCTGCGCGTCTACGAGGACTTGATCCATTTGCCGGAAATGACCGAGCCGGACAAGTTGGCGGCGATGCGAATCCTGTCAAGCATAACGATTGCTGCCTATATTGCTGCTCCCGATCTGATGCCTCTACTTGTGTCTAAACAGGTCAACTTGTCAATCGAATATGGCAATGGGTTTCTGTCTCCCTTTGCTTATGCCAACTTTGGGTTCGTTCTTTGTGGGATGGTCGGAAACATAGAGTGTGGCTACCAGTTTGGAAAGCTTGCTCTAAGGCTGTTGTCACAGCCGAATACCCATTCACTTAGAGCTCGGACATTGCTCATTGTAAATAACTTCATTATCCACTGGAAAGAACATGTTAAAGAAATATCCAAGCCATTACTAGAAGGCTATCAAAGTGGGCTAGAAACTGGGGATTTAGAGTTTGCCTCCTATTGCGCTCATTGTTACTGCCTCCAATCCTTCGTCGTCGGAAAGGAACTTGTGGAAGCTGAACGCGAGATGGCAACATACAATGAAGCAATGCGTCAAATCAAACAGGAAGCAGCACTCACCTGGACTCAAATATTTCAGCAGTCAGTCTTAAATTTGATGGGATGCTCGGTCAATCCAACTCGTCTGATTGGTAAATCCTACAATGAGGAGAATAGACCGACACAATACGAAAAAGATGGAGTCGTAATCTTTCAGGTATATTTGAACAAACTTATCCTATGCTATCTATTTTCTGAGTATTCCCAGGCAGTTGAAAACGCAGCCCTAACGAAAAGTCATTTGATCCAAGGAAGAGCGGCCCCCCTTGAACCTTTGTACTACCTCTATGATTCTCTGGTAAGACTCGCAACATATCCCGGAAGTAGCGCTCAAGCGCAGGAGGAAATCCTCAAAAAAGTTGCCCTTAGCCAGGAGAAAATGAAACAATGGGCACATCATGCGCCAATGAATTATTTGCATAAATATAATTTGGTACAAGCAGAGACTGCACGAGTTTTGGGTAAGTTGCTTGAGGCAGAAGAGTTCTATGAGCAGGCAATTCAAGGTGCACAAGACAATGACTATCTTCAAGAAGAAGCATTAGCCTATGAATTAGCTGCCAAATTTTACCTATCTCGGGGTAGAAAAAAGATTGCCCAAACCTACATGAAAGAAGCTCACTACTGCTATGAACGCTGGGGAGCAACTGCAAAAGTCAAAGATTTAGAAACTCGCTATCCGCAGTTCTTTCCTCAATCGCCAGGTATGGCTGACACGTCAATTCGCACAACTTCTGGAACCACCTCCAATACCTCACATATCGCTTTCGATTTAACGGCGGTGATGAAAGCATCGCAAGCGATCTCCCGTGAAATTGAACTGGATCAGTTACTCCGTTCGTTGATGCAGATCTTAATCGAGAACGCCGGAGCGCAAACCGGATTCCTGATTCTAGAAAACTCAGGAGAATGGGTGATTGAAGCATCTAGTGAACTAACTGATGCCGATAGTGAGAATGACTATAGTACGCAAGTGTTGCAATCTCTCCCAATTGCAAATTACCTACCTGAATCAATTATTAATTACGTTATCCGGACTCATGAATCTGTCATCTTGAATGATGCAACTCGTGAGGGTAATTTTATCAATGAGCCATACATTCAACACAAGCAAACTCAATCGATCTTATGTTTGCCGCTGCTGAATCAAGGTAAGCTCGTGGGTGTGTTGTATCTAGAAAATCAACTGGCGTCTGGAGCATTTACACCAGAGCGATTCTCCGAAGGAGACGCTACGCGAACGCAAGTTCTGCATCTGTTATCATCTCAGGCAGCGATCGCCATTGAAAATGCCAAACTCTACTCAAAGCTCCGCGAAGGCGAAAGTAGAATGGCTCAATTTCTAGAAGCGGTTCCAGTGGCAATTGCAGTATTAGATGCGGCGGGTCGCCCCTACTACGCGAATCAACGGAGAATTGAGTTAGTAGGTAAAGGGATTGATCCTTCTGTCACACCAGAGCAATTCGCAGAGGTTTATCAATTTTATCTGGCGGGAACGGATCAAAAGTATCCAACTGAGAACCTGCCAATCATCCGTGCGTTGCGCGGCGAACGCACCACAGTTGACGATATGGAAATTCACCGAAACAACACAACAATTCCAATTGAGGCGTGGGGAACTCCAGTATTTGACGAACAGGGCAATGTGGCTTATGCGATCGTAGCCTTTCAAGACATCACAGAGCGCAAACAAGCAGAACAGTTCTTAGCCGATTACAACCGCACTTTAGAGCAACAGGTAGCTCAACGAACGGCGGCTTTACAGAAAAGCGAAGCCGCACTGCGCGATGTCTACGACGAGCTTCGCTTACGCGAACAGGAATTACGACTGATCACCGACGCTCTACCGGTTTGTATTAGCTATGTGGATGCCAATCGACGCTATCGATTTGTCAACCGCACCTATGAGGTCTGGTTTAGCTGTAGTCGAGATGAGATTCTGGGCAAGTCTGTTCGTGAACTGCTGGGTGAGGCAGCTTATCAAATTGTTGAACCGTATATCAATCGGGCGTTAGAAGGGCAAACTACAACCTTAGAAGCAGAAATCCCCTTTTCGCTTGGTAAAAAGTATATCAGTGCTACCTTGATCCCCGATTTCGATCGCAATGCTCAAGTCAGAGGATTCTACGGTCTAATCACAGACATTAGCGAACAGCGAAACGCTGCACTGCGTGAAAGCAAACGCGCTGAAGCCGCCTCAATTCTAGAAGAACGCAACCGCATGGCCCGAGAAATTCACGACACTCTAGCGCAAGCTTTTACTGGCATTCTGCTGCATGTCGCAGCAGCGACACAAGTGCTAACGGATGATTTAGAAGCGACAAGGGCACATCTTGAAATGGTGGAGGAACTGGCACGAACTGGGCTTGCCGAAGCCCGTCGTTCAGTCACAGCACTCCGTCCACAGCTATTGGAAGGTGGCAGCTTGCACAGCGCCCTTCATCGTCTGGTGACTCAGATGAGAGCCGCTAGCGATACCGCTGTTATCTACGAAATCAAAGGCACACCCTATCCAATGCTTGCCGAGGTTGAGAATAACTTACTACGCATTGGACAGGAAGCATTAACCAATGCCATAAAATACGCTGATGCTTGCTCCATTCGTGTTGAGTTGGTGTATGACAATACACAATGTATCTTGCGCGTTAAAGACGATGGACGGGGCTTTGGCGTTGGTATTATACCACCTATTGGCGGATTTGGATTGCTGGGAATGAGCGAGCGAGCAGAAAATATTGGAGCACAAGTGACGATTGAAAGCCAACCTGGGCAAGGAACAGAAATTGTTGTCACTATCAATCGAAAGTAAGAATTATTAAACAGGAATGCATTATAAATGCAACGTGTAGTAACATCTCAATTTCTAATTTTGTACTTTCAATTTTTTAATAATTATGAGCCAATCAACCAATATTCGTGTTTTGATTGTTGACGATCATTCCATTATCAGGCAAGGATTGGCAACCATCATCAACCGCGATCCAGAAATGACGGTGATTGCTCAAGCGGAGGATGGACGACAGGCGATCGATCTGTTTCGGGAATATCAACCGGATGTAACACTGATGGATTTGCGAATGCCACAGATGGCAGGAGTTGAAGCAATTACTGCTATTTGTGCTGAATTTAAACCTGCTCGGATTATGGTGCTAACAACCTACAACGGTGATGAGGATATTTATCGTGGATTGCAGACAGGTGCTCAAGGCTATCTGCTCAAGGATGCTAAACCCAACGAGCTTCTGAATGCGATTCGCACGATTCATCGCGGTCAGCAGTATATTCCACCATCCGTGGGGGCAAAACTGGTGCAGCGAATGAGCAATCCAGAACTGAGTGAGCGAGAGCTAGAGGTACTCCGTTTAATGGCGCAGGGGATGAGTAATCTAGATATTAGCACCGCTTTGAGTATCGGTGAAAGCACCGTCAAATCTCATGTTAATCGAATTTTAAGTAAATTGGGAGTGAACGATCGCACTCAAGCCGTGATTGTTGCGGTTAGACGAGGAATTGTCAGTTTGTAAGCAAGTCGTACTAAGCTTTGAATTTAGATTCCAACTTTAGTTGGAGCTTTCCTTCCATTTTTATATGGACTGATTCATCAATCATTCTATTGTGCAAAAGTTTCAACTCTTAGCGGACGACAAACTAAAACCAATTGCATATATTGAATACATGCAAACACTAATAGCAACGCCCGTTGCAAGATTTAAGTTTGCTTTACACAAATATTGCGGAAAGAGGGTTGTATGGCGATCGCCGAAGGCGGGGCTTTGCCCATCGCGCTTTGCGCGGCTCCCTTTGGGAGCATCGCTTGCGATGAGCATGCTTTCCCTCGGAGGTATCAGTGAGTTATGATTGTGACCACAGTTTGTTATTCGTCCCACCTTCAACACAGGATCACATACAAGGTGTGCTGGGTGCTACCGTGGTGCTGGTGATGTATGGGGACTACCAATGTTCTTAGAGTGCAAACGTTTATAGGCTAATTAAAGTTATTCAGCGACAGCTTAGTGTTTCTTTGGGAGAGGATTATTTGTGCTTCATCTTCCGTCATTTTCCACAAATACAGAGCCATTCTCATGCTCAACGTGCGGCAGAAGCGGCTGAAGCGGCTGCTGCTCAAAGTCAGTTTTGGCAGATGCATGACATTCTGTTCACCTATCAACAAGAATTGGGAAACGGCTATCTGGTGGAGTATGCCAATAATCTAGGACTTAATATCTCCCAATTTCTGCAACATATGTGTAAACAAGTGCACATTGAGCGTATCAATGAAGATATCGAAAGTGGATTACACAGTGGAGTAACGACTGCCCCGGCACTGTTTATTAATGGAATTCGCTATATCGGTCGCTGGAACATTGAGCAGTTGATGGCAGCCATTGTCACTGCAAGCCATTAAGTTCCCTGGTCCTTAACGGTATCGCGGAAGTCCCCACCCTCAGCGTAGCAGGGTGGGGATGGCGTGCTGTGAGACGACGAATCACCCCGCTCACGACAATAACCTACGGTTATTCAGTGCGAGGGGTGATAGAGGAGTCTCCAATCTCTGGGG
>DATNPI010000509.1:0-2167 GCA_036703325.1 Coleofasciculaceae cyanobacterium | reverse complement strand
TTTATAGACAAAATGGATATAAGTAGACGTATTACCTATCGACGCGGAGACGATGTAGAAACCAAAACACTAGGCAATAGTGATTAACCGTCGATCGCCAATCGTCAATAACCCCCAATCTAAAATCCGTATGAGTTACTTTCTGCGTGTATATTGCCAAAGTCCCCAGCTAGTACCCAGCAAAGAGATTACCGATTTCATCCGAGATGGCTGGTATTTCGATGAGCCACCTAATTTTTAGGTACAGCCAAGCGCAGAAGCAGAGGATGAGACTCACTGGAAATTCATCACCGTACACTACCAAACAAGCAAACGTCCTGTGAGAATCGAACTCAATCTAAATGACCAACTTCTCCAGCAGGAAATCGAAGAGACAATAGAAATTATTCGTAAGTCAGGACAGTTGAACCAGCAGCAAAACCTTGTTGAGAAACTCGCTGATAGCCAGCAAGTCATTGCAATTGAAATCGATTATTCGGGGTTAACAGACGCTGCATGGGAAATGCTAGATTGCCTCGAAGCTTATTTAGCTAAGGAATTGTCCGGTATCGTTTATGCACCCAACGACGGTTTTTATGATGAAAACCTACAGCCGATATACAAGCTGGGAACACCTGCCAGCATAGGGTAAAAACGCGATCGCCCTCTATTTAATTCAGGCAATTCACCAAAGCGATTGCCATATTGCCTCAGCTCGTTGTCGTTCTTGCTCTAGCTGTTCCTCTTTACTCCGAACAGCCAAACGAACCTATGCCCGCATACAGAGAGTGTGATCGCTTTTTGGCATAGGCTAAAAAAGCGATCGCTCCCTCACTGATCACAAAGACAGCGGTTCTTGACCCGAAGCCACAGGCGCACTAGCATTCAACTGCAAGTCTGGGTGATCGGATTCCACCTGCTGCAAATTCCATTCATTCTTAAACAGCAGCACCGGGCGTCCCCAGTTGTCTTTTACCGTCACGGTATTGAACAGGCGTCCCACCTTTTTCAAGGCCTCCCATCCACCAGCTACCCAACGCGCTACGCTGTAGGGCAACATTTCCAGCCCTGTTTCAACGCCATACTCGTTCTGCATCCGGAACTGCACCACCTCGAATTGCAACTGCCCGACGGCAGCCAAAATTGGGTCACGCTTCGACTCATCCACAGAGTACATAATTTGTACCGCCCCTTCTTCTTGCAACTCCGTAACACCCTTGTGGAATTGCTTGAACTTAGATGGGTTGGGATTTCTCAAATAGGCAAACAGTTCTGGAGAAAAGCAGGGAATGCCTTCGTACTCTAATTTCTTGCCGTTGTAGATGGTGTCACCGATCGCAAAAACGCCCGGATTGTTCAGACCAATCACATCACCCGGATAAGCCACATCAATCGATTCCCGGTCTTGGGCAAACAATTTCTGAGGTCTTGACAAGCGTACAATCTTACCAGTACGAGCGTGATTTACAGTCATGTCTTTTTCAAACTTGCCCGTACACACTCGAACAAATGCCACTCTATCCCGGTGCTTTGGGTCCATGTTAGCTTGCAGCTTGAAGACAAAACCCGTGAATTCTGGGTAAGTCGGGGGAAGTGCGCCTGCTGTGGAATTGCGGGCTTCCGGTTTGAGAGCATAGTTCAGGAAGGCATCCAGGAATAGTTGGACACCAAAGTTGGTCATCGCACTGCCAAAAAACACTGGCGTCATTTTGCCCTGATGGACAAGTTCTAAATCCAGTTCTGGGCCGATGCCTTCAATGAGTTCTAACTCTTCTTTCAGCTGATAGTAGAGGTCTTGATCCAATAGCTTTTCAATATGGGGATCGCCCAAATCTACCACTGTATCTTTTGCCTCCCGCGTCCCGTGGGCGCTGCGTTCAAATAGGTGAATCTGCTGTTTGCGTCGGTCAAAAACACCTTTGAAGCGATCGCCCATACCGATTGGCCAGTTTACCGCATAAGTCTGTAACCCCAGTTCCTGCTCAATCTCATCCAGCAGTTCCAACGGTTCACGCCCTGGACGGTCAAGTTTATTAACAAACGTGAAAATCGGCAGACCTCGCATCCGACAGACTTCAAACAACTTCCGCGTTTGGGGTTCCAGACCTTTAGCCGCATCAATCAGCATCACCGCATTATCTGCGGCCGCCAGAGTCCGATAGGTATCTTCACTAAAGTCTTGGTGACC
>DATNPI010000507.1:0-29883 GCA_036703325.1 Coleofasciculaceae cyanobacterium | reverse complement strand
AGGTCAATCTCACTGCGATTCAGTTCTGGCAAACAACAATGGGTGAAGCGGTAGCGTTCTAGTCCATTAGTTACGCCATGAAATTGCACGTCTTCATCCAGACAAATCCGTAGGTGGTCTGCCTTCCGCGTCTGGGTTTCTCTCATAACTTAAAACTTTAATACAGGCAGGTTAATGACAATCTTGATTGTCCCACTGAAAAAGCGCGTCACCTGAAACTTATATGCTCAGTTAACCTTCTCAGGAATCAGGAGGAGACAACTTTTATCAACTCCACAGCATCTCGTCCATCAACATCTTGCAGATAAACCTTTACCTGTTCTTCAGCAGCTGTTGGTAGTTGCTTGCCTGTAAAGTCTGGGCGAATCGGCAACTCGCGATGCCCTCGATCAACTAGAACTAATAACCGAATGGCTTGAGGTCTACCGTATTCACTCACCGCATTCAGGGCGGCGCGAATTGTGCGCCCCTTGTAGATGACATCATCTACTAACACCACTGTCTTACCAGAGATATCGAAAGGAATATCGGTTTTTGCCGGTGTTCGGATACCAATCTGATCCAAATCGTCCCGGTAAAAGGTAATATCTATAGCCCCCACCGGCACTGACACTTGCTCTAGCACTTCAATCTGACGCCCCAGCAACTTGGCTAGAGAAACGCCTCTAGTGTAAATGCCCACGAGTACGAGTTGCGACAAATCTCCAGATTTTTCGATCACTTGAGAAGCCAAACGGGTAATCGTGCGGCGAAGTTCTTCAGCTGAGAGAATTTCAATAATTTGAGTCGGCATCCTGATTCGTTGTTGAGTAGCGTTACAAGCACTCCTCCGCAGAAGCATGCCATCTCCTTAAAGAGATGGCAATTACAAAACAATTATTCTTACTCCTGTGGTGCGGGTGATGCAAAAACGGAGCGCGATCGCTAAAGAACGACTGCTACCAGGATAAATATCCTATAGTATCGATACGGCGGGGTAGTTCTTTTAGCTAAGCCACTGCGAATATACATAGTTACCGTTTGCAAGCTGTAACCAGCCATTTACGTTACGACCATTAAGGTTGACTTGGCTTCCATTGGGTAAGCTACCGACAATTGTGCCACCTGGAGCCGAACGGACATTAAGCGGGCTGCCATTGGTACTCACACGTTTGAATGAGCCACTAGCGTAACTTCCCAATGCGCTGCTGGTTCTGGCTCCAACAACACCGTCAGCTACTAGTCCATTAGCTTGCTGAAATCTGATGACAGCTTCTTCAGTTAACCGACCGAAATAGCCAGTAATCGGTCCGCTATAGTAACCTCTGGATGTCAACGTCCGTTGAAGCTGGGTCACGGTGGTGCCACTGCTGCCTCGCCGCAGGATGACATTGGAATAACCGCCACCATTACCATTATTAGGGTCTGGGCCACCACGACCCTCTAGGGCTGCCAATGTAGTAGAGCTAGCGATACCATCTGGCTTTATTCCCCTGGCTCGCTGAAAACTGCTGACAGCGTCTTGAGTCAACGAGCCGTAGAATCCCGTTACGGGTCCTTTATAGTAGCCTGCTGTTGAGAGGTTCCTCTGAAGAGTGGCGACTTGAGACCCACTATCTCCTCTCTGAAGTGCAAAAGCACTGCTGCTCATGCCTACGATGAGTAAGGCAAAGGTAAGCGCTAGAAAGCGAACACTCGCTTTGGCAGGAAGCTTGTTCCAGTTGAAACCCTTGAACAAGATCAGGTTAAAACCAGCTGGATTGAGGTCTGCTGGTTCTTCGTAGGCGGTTGATAGATGAAGGTATGCGAGCGTTTCCATAGTTTTATAGGTGCAATATCTGATTAAGGCTTTGGCGTCATCTCCTGGTGAGTTACTCGCCATACGGTTAACTTCAAAGCTTTTAGGGTACATTCCGTATCCAAAAGTTTTCATAAGAGGTTAACTTTTTTGAAAGTAAGCTTTCGTAATACCTTGAGCCATCGCCTGATAGATTTACCCATTCGGGCGAATCTCGGCAGCAGTGTGTGGTGTGTGCAACTGATAACTGCTCTAGATTCATCAATGGGGTTATTTCACCCTTCATCCTTTACACTTCAGCCTTCAAATGACTCTGTCGAAAGCTGGTAAGCTCAAAGTAGCGATCGCCCCAAAGAGGCGGTATCAAAGGCAATCGCTACGCCCAGCCAAATCAAAAAGCAATATCGTGTCAGCCCTAAAGCTTGGTAAATTTTTGCTGAAGTAATTGGGGAAACTGGGTTCCCTAGAAGCGGTTTGTATTTAGCAACGCCCTGATACCAGTTGGTTCCCCCCAGTTGTACACCCAGAATCGCTGCGTAAGCACACTCACTCCAACCGGAATTAGGGCTGGGGTCTTTAACTGCATCGCGGCAGCATAGATGCCAAACTTTTTGAGGTTTTCCTGACAAAAGTGCCAGGGTAATCACTGTTAATCGACAGGGTAGCCAAGTGAGGATATCTTCTAGCTTGGCACTGAACCAACCCAAATCAGTGTAAGGCTCATGCCGATAGCCAACCATCGAATCCAGTGTACTTGCGGCTTTGTAAGCGAGGGCAAAGGGAATACTACCAACCCCAGGCAAAAATGCCCCAACAATTGCATAAAACAGAGGAGCTGTTACTCCATCGGTGGCATTTTCCGTCACCGTCTCTAGAATCGCTCGAAGAATTTCTGGCTCGGCAAGTTTTTCTGTATCTCGACCGACATATTGGCTCAATTTAGAACGTGCCTGAGTCAACTGCCCAGCTGTTAAGGGTTGTAATACATCGACTGCTGCCGTCCGCAAACTTCGGCCGGCAAAACAGCTAGCTAGCAGGACACTTTCTACGGCAACACCTACCAGTGGATGAACCCAGTTGGCAACTCGAACAATCAACCATCCTACCAGTCCACTACCGATGATTAGTCCGACGCCCAACGCGATACCAGCCCATCGGCGTTTGAGCATAGAGTTGCAATGCTTGAGAGCAAACGGTGTGAAGTGAGAAATCACCCAACCCATCACTCGTACCGGATGAGGCCAGCCCCACGGGTCACCAATAAGGTAATCTAGACCAGCAGCCAGCAGCAAAACGACAGCAGATAGAAGTGAATTTACAGCGATCGCATCCATTAAAAGTGTTAAGCAACCTGACTACTTTTTATCGATTTATGTAAATTAAGCGCCGTAGAATAAGAAACATCTCCGAAAGGGTGACTCAAGGATTGGTTTTACAGCCTCCTTGTAAAACAACTCGATCAACTCCCAACCCGGAATAAACTTCGTCATGAAAGGTCTTCCTTTACTTGCGTCATCTTGGCAGAATAATTAAACAACAAAGCTTGTCTCTTCTCCAATGGCTGCTTGCCAGCTACGGGCGTCATAGTAAAGGTCGGCAAGAGTTATACTGTATAGCGCTTCTTTGAGCTTTTGGTGCAGCCGATGCCAGATAGTAAATGTCACCCAGTCTTCAGCTTGATCAGCATCTGGGGTATGATGGCGCAGTGGCTCGATAGTTTCACCAACGGCTTCTAAGATTTGACCCAGAGAAATTTGTGCAGGTTCGCGAGCTAATTGATAGCCGCCTTGAGAACCGCGTACTGAGTTAACTAAACCGGCACGGCGCATTTCAATGAGCAGTTTCTCTAAATAAGGAGCTGGTAGGTCTTGTCGGTGCGCGATCGCTTTGACAGATGCTGGCCCAAACCCTTGCTGTAGGCTCAGATCTAGCAGTGCTTTAACACTGTAGTGTCCACGAGTTGTAAGCTTCATACAGATTGAAAATCCCTTCAGTACAGCACCTGTTTTTTACAGGCAACGGAAGTGAGCAATATCTAAGCGCTTGGGTTCCTCTTGCTTTTGGGTCTTAAGAGCCGAACCTTAGATGTTAATTGTTCGACTAGTTTTATTGTGTGTCCAACAAAGGTTGTACTATCAACCCTAACCCTTGCGTATTTATCCTCAGGCATGATTCCTCCCAAAATCCATGTATCATTCTTCCGGCCGTTGTATTTCTTGAGAGACATCGATACTTTGAACCTCTAACATTACCGTGATGTATCAGTTGTTCACAAACTCTTGTGGAGGTTTATCGCGACTTACAAACTTTCAGTAAATAAATGTCTGAACACGGTTGACACTCTCCGTGTAATATAGTTCTATGAACTGATATAACCCTGAAATTTTTTGTCTTGGTTTACCGTCAGTCCAGAAAAACGCTGCCTACCACTTAACTCGTTAGTTTTAGATTCAAGTTGATGGCTAAAAAGAAAAAGTTGGACCCCTTAGAGGGTGAGATGCTGATTAAGAAAGTCAAAGAGCTGGGAAACCTCAGTAAAGAGGAAAAAGCCAGAGCCTGTGGCTACTACACCGTGACGAAAAACGGGGTAGAGCGGGTCAATATGATGAAATTCCTCAATGCCCTTATTGATGCTGAGGGGATTGAGTTAGATAGCAAAGTCAATGGCAATGGACGTGGAGGACGTAGCGCCAGCTATCGAATCAGTGTGCAGTCCAATGGGAACCTCCTGATTGGCTCGGCGTACACTAAACAGATGGGCTTACATCCAGGAGATGAATTTGAAATCACCCTGGGACGAAAGCACATTCACCTAAAACAACTAGACGGACAAGAAGAAGCTGCTGAGGCATCCTGAGCGGCAAGGTTTGAGAAAACAAGAGAGTCAGAACTCGTTTCTTTCAAACAATAGAACCTACTGATTTTACAGCCTCAAGAATAAACCCCAGGCTGCCGAGTAAGAGCAAGTGTTATTACTCGAAAATTCGTAGTCGGCATTCAGAAAATAACTATATAGGCAAAGCACCTTGAAAAACTTTATCTTTGTGCTTTGCCTATATCTTTGTACTATAAAGTACTTCGAGCTGAGGTTAACCATAGTCAATGAATGACTAATGACTCGGCTTAAGAAGCTTGCTTGAAAGCCAGAAAGCAGGCTCTGTAATGCCAAACGTTATTTTTAGTAATTAACACACTCTTAGGTCTTGTCAATTACTATGTCTGGCTCTAAGCCCAACCTCTTATAGGTATGGGTGTTTTGTTGCATCCTCATTAGAATCCCTCGGTTTCAGCCAGGGGAGAGTCAAAATTGCCCAATCCAATAGGGAGAGGTCATAAAAAGCAGCAATGACACATACAGACCCCAGAACAGAATCAAAATGAATTGCAGGTCACGCCGAGCAACCAGAACGGCGGAAATTGTCATTGTCAACGCAACTGAGGCGAAAATCATTGACAGTGACCGTTCAGCTGCTGATGTAATGCCGAAGTAGAAGCTACCCACGACTGCACTTAGTGCTATCAGGCTCAGACCAATGCTCCAGAAGCGGGGAAAAGATTGGCGACTTGGCCAATTCCAGACTTCCGCCAACAGAGCCCCACCAGCAAGCGCTAAGGCTGGGTAGACTGGCAAGACATACCAGGTCAGTTTGGTGACTATCACCGAAATTGCCAGCAAATAAATGGCAGTCCAAACCAGCACCAATTTTGCCCAGCCCCAATTGCGATTTTCCCAGGCAAACCGCAATCCGTAAGGAAAGAACAGTAACCAGGGTGAAAATTTCAAGATTCCCAGCAGATAGTAACGGGGAGAGTGAGTGTGAGCCGCCACTGATGTCCAGAGACGCTGTAAGGACTCGTTGAAGATGCCTGTAGTAATGAACGTCTGACCGTATTGCATCAGACCGCCAGCGTACCAAGCCACTCCGGGCACAACGCCAAGGAGCAAACCAAGCCACCAATAAACAGAAGTTAGTAGCCTTGGGGTATCCCAACCCAAAAACAAAAGTGCGATCGCCCCCACAACCACGCCCAGCAGGATACCTTTAGTGAGGCACATCAGCCCCAATCCTATCCCGACACCCAGAGACCAGCGTAAGTCACGACGCGATCGCAACACGCACCACATCATCAACAGCACAAAGCACAGTGCCGTCCCATCTACTATCGCCAGACGACCATAACAAACCACTGGAGATAAAGTTAGATAAATCAAGCTAGAGAAAATTGCGCTTTGACGGGAAGGGAAGATTTCTCGACCAATTCCATATAGTAGCGGTACGGAAATAGCACACAGGATTGCACCTGGTAAACGCGTCGTCCACTGATTGATGCCACCAATCTTATAAGCACCGGCAATCAGCGCATAGAGTAAGGGGGGTTCTTCAAAATAAGGTTTACCCGTGAGAGTTGGGTAAAGCCACGACCAAGACCCCACGGGCGCTTTTTCGATTTCACGAGCAACCAAGGTAACCGTTGTTTCGCCCCACTCTAAGAGCGGTACGCTACCCAAGTTAATTCCAAATAAAATCAGCGCTGCTAAGAGTAACCCTAAAACCCACAGTCTTTCAACCCAGCGGTCAGTCCTGCGAATTTTGTTGCCTGAGCGTCCCCAAATAAAAGTTTGACGGTTCATCTTTACCAACAATTCAAATTACTGCTCGTTGCCACTCTCAGTCTTTATGGCAATCAGATCTGCTGATTGCTCTCAACGTTGCTCACAGCAGCGATACGCAGTTAATAGGTGTCATTCCAATTATGTATGACAAATTCACTGACCCAAGTAAGGTTTCAAGCCTAAATTTATTTGTCAGTCGCGATCGCGTTTGCCCTATGAGAGTTGCATTATCCCTCTTGGACGCTCTCTTCTTCATCCGTTGCTCAGAGTCAAATAGGAGTGAAACAGATTTCCCTGACTCTACAAGTCTAGGCATTAAGCCCGTGAAATGAAATGATTCCACTTAAGGTAAGCACCTTACTCCCAACTGTTGCCTCAGGCAAGACTTGGGAACCAACTCTCATTCAGAGGGCAGACCTTCCCAACCCTAGATGCTAAAATACCCGGAATGATTCACAATTTAACTTTTTCTTCGAATTACAAACCAAATTTGAAAACTCGTTGGTAGGTCAGCATACTGTCAGGTTTCTAGAATAAATTCTTACGGGGGCATTCAGGTGAATAAAGTGACAATCCTACATAATACAAACAAAATTTATAGATTAAGCAGGAGGAGAACCTTACCCAAAGCAAGGGTTGGTGTACTCAGAGCTGTTTCCCATAGCGTTCTCTCTAGGCAGCAAGCAACTGATTTCACCTGCGTATTACATCAGCAAAGCTTTCATGAGGGGAGTAAGAGCTACCCTTCCGGTCACACTCGCCTACTTTAGGCAGTAGGGCTGATTGTGGCAAGACATCACCAAAGCCTTTCTACCTGCTCCAGCCCAATTCATCCGGATAAACATAAGTAAGGGAGTACGATTGGCTAGGTTCGTTAAACACTAGGGGAAAATCTACTCAGCAAGAGCCAACAAATCCACAACAGAACAATAAAGCCTTGATGAACTAGACTAGTCGCTCAGACCAAACGCGGGTTCCTCTCATCTCACAATTATTGAGTTTGAGTTCATACCTAACGTTAGTGATTATCCAACACTAGTTTCTCATCAGGGTGATATCAATACCTGGATTTGTTGAAAGTTGTACCCTGTGTATGAGACCTCTGGCAGGTTTCCAACTGCTAAATTACCAGCCTCTATTGCACTTGTTTAAAAACCAAATCATGCTTTTGAACACAGAAAATGAGGCCTTTACATCTGAGTTGATTGCCAAAGAAAGTACTGAGTTGAACGTCCTAAGTACTGAGTGGACGTTCAACTCAGGAAATTCATTCTTGGGTTCATACTCTCCAACTCAGCAATTAAGACTACTGAACTGCGATACTTACGCATATGGAAGGATCATTTGAACTAACTTTACAGATAGTCATGGCTGTCCTTGCCGGGATCAGTGCCCAAGTAATAGCTGAGTACCTCAAAGTTCCCAGCATCGTCTTTCTCCTGATGTTTGGCATGCTGCTAGGGCCCGATGGCTTTCGACTGTTGCACCCGCAAAAACTCGGAGTCGGTCTAGAAGTGATTGTTGCTCTCTCCGTGGCCGTCATTCTGTTTGAGGGAGGACTAAACCTGGATCTGCGAGACTTAGGTAAAGTCTCCGGTAGTCTCAGAAACCTGGTTACCCTGGGCACACTGATCACACTTCTTGGGGGCGGCATGGCGGCTCACTGGCTAGGTGAATTTCCCTGGTCAATTGCCTTTCTCTATGCTGCTCTGGTGGTTGTCACGGGTCCGACTGTAATTAGCCCTCTGCTGAAACATGTGCAAGTTGATCGGCAGGTAGCGACAATCTTGGAGGGAGAAGGCGTCTTAATTGATCCAGTGGGTGCTATCCTCGCCGTTGTCGTGCTAGACACAATTTTGAACGGCGGTGCTAGTCCTTCAGAGGCAATTATTGGTCTGACCCTGCGCCTCGGCATCGGTGCAACCATTGGCGCTAGCGGCGGCTGGTTGCTGGGCTTAATTCTCAAGCGTGCTGATTTCATTTCTGAAGAACTCAAAAACCTGGTCGTGCTGGCGGGAATGTGGGGCTTGTTTGGCTTGGCGCAAATGATTCGCTCTGAATCTGGGTTGATGGCAACTGTGGTTTCTGGAATTGTCGTGGGAGCCTCTGCCCTGCCTGAAGAGCGGTTGTTGCGACGCTTTAAAGGACAATTAACCGTCCTCTGTGTCTCGGTGCTGTTCATTCTGCTCTCCGCTGACCTATCAATCGCTAGTATTTTTGCACTAGGGTGGGGCAGTCTTTTTACCGTGTGCGTATTGATGTTTGTGGTGCGCCCCATCAGTATCACCTTGTGTACCTGGAACAGCCAGTTGAACTGGCGGCAGAAATTATTTTTGTCCTGGGTTGCTCCTAGAGGAATTGTCAGCGCCTCGGTTGCTTCTTTATTTGCGATTCTCCTGACAGAACGGGGGATTAATGGCGGCGACTCGATCAAAGCGCTTGTCTTTCTCACGATCATGCTGACAGTCTTTTTGCAAGGGCTGACGGCTCGTTGGGTAGCCAAGTGGCTCCAAATTAATCGACACGATGAAGCAACTGGTGCTGTAATTATTGGCTGTAATCCTCTAAGCCGTTTGATTGCTCGTTTGTTTCAAGAGCGAGGTGAATCTGTGGTGCTAATCGACACAGACCCCGAAGCTTGCGAAAAAGCGGAGCAAGAAAATCTGCGGGTGTTTCAAAGCAGTGGTCTGGATATTGAGGTTCTCGAAGAGGCCGGGCTTGACTCAATGGGGACGTTCTTGGCAATGACTAGTAATGGTGAGGTGAACTCGGTATTGGCTCAACGAGCAGCTGAGGAGTTTAAGCCACCGCGAGTCTTAGCGGTATTTCCTCGCGATCCCCAAGCCAACACTCAGACAAACAAAACCAAAGTTAATCAGGCTTTTGTGCCGCAACTCCCCCTCAAAACTTGGAATCAGTACCTCAGCGACGGCCAAGTGAAGCTAGGCAAAACGGCTCTAAGGGAACCAGGATTTGCCTTTCAACGAGCACATTTACAAGCTTTAATTCGTTCGGGAGAACTTTTACCGTTGCTAGTGGAACGAGAAGCTAGTCTTCAAATTGTGCCAGCGACTGATAATTGGCAACCGGGAGATCAAATTATCTACCTGCTGCATGATCCAAGACCCAAATTATTGAAGCGCTTATCAGGTGCCAGCCCCTCGTCTCCTTTAGCACTAGAAAAGTTGCCGGAAGTTGAGGAGGTTCCAATGGCAGCTACTGTCACAGGCACTGCTATAGAGGAAATCGTAAAATAGCCTAATTTTAAACAAGAGTTAAAGGTTGAAGGTTAACAAGCTCTAGGTTTCTTTCTACAACTTTCAACCCTTAATACCTGATACCAAATTGCATCCAGTAATAAGCTGCTGCACACTTAATCTGCGTAGTTTACATTCGAGTGTTCTGTCAGTCAGTTGTCCGTCAGGCGAAAGCAACTGACTACTGACTACTCACAGAAGACAAAAAACTATCAGGTAAATATGCAAGTTAAATGTGTAATAGCTTAGTAAGTTGGGTTTTGCGATCGCAAAACCCAACGAATATCTATTTCCCGTCACAAAGTAGGGGGCTGCCTGTTATCCGTGCTAAAGCGTTATCTGGCTGAAATCTCAGGCACTACTACCAGCCGTCCCCGTCTGAAGGCATGCAGCAACCTGTCGATTGAAGCTCTCTCTTGTTCAGCGAGTTCTTCCTTTAACAAGGCTGCCATCAGCCCATAGCGGTCTGCAACTGTAATCTGACCGGAGCTAGTAACTTGAGCGAATAACTCCGAGAGAGCACCAGGGATGAGGTGCACTTGGGGTGGCGTCAAACAGGGAAGATTCGACACTTTTTTTATAAAGGTTTAGTGAAAATAAGTATTTATACTTTAAAGCTTTTATGAAGATTAACTTAAGAAAAGTATAAAAACTTTACAAAACAGCAAAAGTTACCGCCCCATCTTCGAGAGAGTCAGCTCGTAGAATAGCTCTTGATTTGAGTCCATTGGCGCTTTATGAAGTATGTAGTATTAAAATACCACACCTACCATGAGAGCTAACGCTCTCGCGAGACATAGTCCACCTTGTACCCAAAATTTTGTAGACTTTTCACCAACTACACTTCTTACTTCTTTTGTCAAGCTGTCCGCAGGCATCGCCAGCCCTCAACCACCCTGTAAGCTAAAATTCAAGCAGAATGGGCATTTCGTCAACCAGCTACAGCATGATAGAAACACTTTCTACTCGACTTTACGAACTTGAACAATTTGCTAACCGCCTCGTTGACACCCAACTATCGCACCTAAGTTGGGTTAGTATCGCCATCATCTTTGCGGCTGGGTTGCTTACTAGCCTGACGCCCTGTATGCTTTCTATGCTGCCCATCACTATTGGCTACATCGGAGGCTATGAAACGAAAGGACGCCTCGAAGCAGCAACCCAGTCCACTTGGTTTTCCTTAGGTTTGGCAACTACGTTAGCTGGGTTAGGAATTCTGGCGGCGTCTGTGGGGCGGGTTTATGGTCAAGTGGGAATTGGTTTGCCAATAATTGTCAGCCTGATTGCGATCATCATGGGACTGAACTTACTGGAAGCCTTGCCCATACAGTTGCCCTCCTTCGGGGGGATGGAGTGGATTTCCAAAGACTTACCAAAAGGTGTGCGCTCTTATCTAATTGGCTTGACCTTTGGTGTGGTGGCTTCCCCGTGCAGTACTCCAGTTTTGGCAACTTTACTGGCTTGGGTGGCGGCGAAGCAAGACTTGATTTTAGGCGGTGTTTTACTGTTGTCCTACACAGCGGGTTATGTCGCGCCGTTGATTTTGGCGGGTACTTTTACGGCTTCTATTAAGAAGTTATTGGAATTGCGCCAGTGGTCGGGTTGGATTACACCAGTAAGTGGTGCCCTTTTAGTGGGCTTTGGCGTCTTTTCCCTGCTGTCTCGAATTCCTAGCGGAATTTTTTAATGAGATTAAATAAATGACTTTAGAAAATTCATCTTTACCCAATATCGGGCAGTTGTTCCGGCGTCAGCTGTTGCCAGTGATAGCCGACTTGCGTCTGGCGATTGTGTTGCTGCTGGCGATCGCATTTTTCAGCATCAGCGGTACTGTAATTGAGCAGGGTCAGTCGCTAGCGTTTTACCAAGCCAATTATCCAGAAAGTCCAGCCCTATTTGGTTTCCTCTCTTGGAAAGTCCTCTTGACGCTGGGGTTAGACCACGTTTATCGCACTTGGTGGTTTTTGTCAATCCTCATTCTATTTGGCAGCAGCTTAACCGCCTGTACCTTCACTCGTCAGTTTCCCGCCCTGAAAGCTGCCCGTCGTTGGAAATTCTACGACGAACCCCGTCAGTTTGAGAAACTTGCCCTTAGTGCAGAACTTGATAAGGGTTCCCTGGATTCCCTTACCCAGTTGCTGGAGAAGCGGCGCTACAAAGTCTTTCAAGAAGGTGATAGCCTCTACGCCCGTAAGGGAATCATTGGGAAAATTGGACCCATCGTTGTCCATGCCAGTATGCTAATTATCCTGGCGGGTGCGATTTGGGGAATGCTGACTGGATTTATTGCCCAAGAAATGGTTCCGAGTGGCAATACGTTCCAAGTGAAAAATATTGTGGATGCTGGTCCCTTTGCCTTGCAGCAAGTTCCTAAAGATTGGTCAGTACGGGTAAATCGCTTTTGGATTGACTACACACCACAGGGGGGAATTAATCAGTTTTACTCTGACTTGTCGGTTCTGGATAATCAAGGACAGGAAGTAGACAAGCAGACCATTTATGTCAATAAGCCGCTGCGCTACCAGGGCGTAACGTTTTATCAAACAGATTGGGGAATTGCCGCCGTGCAGGTACGGTTGAACAAAAGCCCGATTTTCCAGATACCGATGGCACAGCTAGATACCAACGGCAAGGGGCGCATCTGGGGAACTTGGATTCCCACTAAACCCGATTTGACTGAAGGAGTCTCACTGCTGGCGAGAGACTTGCAGGGAACGCTGCTAGTGTATGATGCGGCTGGCAAGCTGGTTTCTACGGTTCGGCCTGGTATGGCGACAGAGGTTAATGGCGTCACCCTGAAAATCGTGGATGTCATCGGCAGCACTGGCTTACAAATCAAAGCAGACCCAGGTATTCCACTCGTTTACACGGGCTTTGGCTTACTGATGCTAAGTGTAATCATGAGCTATTTCTCCCATTCTCAGATTTGGGCGCTGCAAAAAGGAGACAGCTTCTATGTGGGTGGCAGAACTAACCGCGCACAGGTTGCCTTTGAGCGAGAAGTGATCGAGATTTTGGATCAGTTGAGCAATCAGACGCCAGAGGTAGAAGTTCCAGGTGTCGCGGTAGAATCTCTTGCCAGCTAATATCAAGTCCACTTAATCACATGGAAAATAGCCCTGGGTTTTTGGTAACGGATAATGGGAAAGCTTAAGCCCAATTATCCATTACCAGCCTGACAGATATCATGGATAAGCTATTACACATTTAACTTGCATATTTACCTGATGGTTTTTTGCCAGTAGTCAGTGGTCAGTTAGGCGAAAGCAACTGACCACTGATTATTGAAAGACTACCCGAATGTAGACTATGAAGATTAAATGCACAGTAGCTTATTCAACCAGATCGGTATCCGAACTGGGGGAAACTTATGCCAAGCTTCACTAGGAATTTTCCTGCAACAGCGAGTTTTCCTGAATTTCCTTCAGCCGTCTTTTAAATTGAGCTTCTGTCTCAGTTACACCGAGTCTCTTTTTGGTTTCCTTTCGTATGAATTTTATTGATTTAGTCTCAATACCTTCAGGTGCTGCTTGGCGCTTGCGTTGAAACTCTGTAACTTTTTTTCCAAGTCTCCATTTAAACATTGGCGTGAACTCCCTCTATTATTTGTCCTGTATGAACCCCTAAGGGGTAGCTAAGAAAGGTTTGAAAAGCTCTAAAGACTGATTTCCAGCGCCTCAGTGGAGGTGAAGCCTACAAAATCATCAACCTTATAAGAGAACTGAAAAGCCCATTAAAACACCCTGACCTCGCTGGACTTGAAAATTTCAAACACGCTTTAAAGGTTTATGTCATTTATGAGATGTTTCTAAAGTTGGCTAGCTATTACTTAGCAAGACTATAGACAATCAACGGTTAAGATTACAGTTGTTGATATATCAACTCATCTACCTATAGAGGTATCTAATACCAGTTTTTTATACCTCTAGCCAGAGAAATTTTTAAAGAAGTGCATTAACCGATGTGCAACCGTTATACGAGAGTTTTTTCGGCATCATCTGAGTCTTTTGATCCGCAGACATGACCTGACAACTTGGCTTGAGGAGGGACATCAAGGTATACAGTCACCATGTCGAGATTGGTATTTCCCCATGACCGTAGGAGTGCCTGAAATTCTGGGTTGGTGACGGCTGCCTCACTTTCGGCTATTTCGTCTGCCACGATGTTGGGTCGTACTCCAGGGATGGCTTGCCATGAACTCATCGTACCCTGGTTGAGAGACAACGGCTTCGTCGATAGTTCTTGTGTCGCTATCCAGCAGTATCGGAAATGCCTCTCGATCAGTTGGGTCGCCTGGGGTGAAGTTGAGAACCACGTCTTTGGGCGGTTCATTCAGGACGGCTGTGGGAAAGCGAGACTGGGAACCCAAGTGGCGAGAGTTTGAACAATCGCCACCACTGTCTTAACTTCTTCGACGCTAAGGGGTTCGAGGGGATGGAGTCCCAGTTGAGTAGAATTGCACTTGATTTCGGGAGAATCCACTATAGTAACGCCTAAATCTAAAAATGGAAAGTACGACTACAAGATTCTACATATACTTCATGCCGACTGACTTTGAATTCCAGCCCCGCTCAAGAGTAGGTGGGGGATTTTAATACTTAATAGTTCAGTTTACTAATTGAGTTTAATAGATGACTTCAAAAACTTCTATAGGGTTTTTCTTCCCTTTAACTTTGACAAAACCAACCTCCTTAAATTTAAAGAGGTTTTGTGTCGCTTCATAGATATTACGACCAACCAGTATTTGGTCCTCTTTAGCCATTGATTGCAGCCGGGACGCTATATTAACGTTATCTCCTATTGCCGTATAGTCCATGTGCTGTGGAGAGCCAATGTTACCAACAACCACCTCTCCCGAACTGATGCCAATTCCTGTATTAAAATTATTTCTGATCCAAGAAACTGGTATTGTCTTTATTCGGTTCTGCATTTCAATAGCAGTTTCGATAGCCCTTTGTTCACTATCAACTAGTTTTGAAGGTGCGCCAAACATAGCAATAATCATATCACCAACAAACTTATTGACAGTTCCCCCATTACTAAAAATTACCTCTACCATGTGAGTGAAATACTCGTTCAAGTATTCCACAATGGCCTCTGGCGCTAGTTCCTCGCATTTAGTGGTAAAGTTTCTAATGTCAGAGAAAAGGATGGTTATATTCCTTTTGGCAGGAACCAAAGAAATATCTTCTTTTGCCTCTAAAATTGCTTCAACCAGTTGTGCAGGAACATATCGCTCTAAATTACTCTTGATTCGCTCTTGCCTCAGCTTGTTTTCATGAAGAAGAGCATTTTCTATGGCAAATGCAGCCTGTGATGCCAAGGCAGTGCAGCGTTTAAGGTCTGCCGCTGTGTAATTTGCTGTTGCTTCACTGCTGAGGTTAATAACTCCAATTACTCTATCTTTTATTTGAAGAGGCGCACAGATTACTGAGCTTACCCGGTTATGACCTTGAACGAATCTCAGATCGGACGATACATCATTAATAATCTCTGCTCTACCTGTAAGAACTACATTGCCAGCTATACCAATCCCAATTTCTAGTGGTACTTTCGGGTTGTTTTCCTGACCAAAGGCGGCGATGATATCAAGTTTTCCGGTTTGTTCATTCATTAGCATTACTGAGCCGTTAGTTGCTTTTATCAATCTCCTTGCTTCATCAATAACTAAGTTAGCGACCTCTTTAAGGTCTAAGCAGGCTACCATTTTTTCCGAAATGTTGTAGAGAAGGTTAATTTCCTTATATTTATCCAATGTTTCACGGGCGAGAATCTTTTTCTCAAGTTCTTGATTGGCTAAATAGGTGAGAAGAGATGCAACGAGCGAGGCATTTTCAAATCCAATGACCCATCCAATCACTTCATCGCCAAGCTGTACAGGATAGTTGTTCAATGAGTTAGTAGAGTTAGTACAACCATCGCCTATCAAGTCTCTACCGTCTGCATCGCGAATGCATAGCGGCATTTTCATGATGTTGATGATGTCATTGGTGATAGATCTTACTTCTTTCTTATGAATAAGCCGCTTAAGATTTATTTGGCTCATCTGATTTATTTTCATCTAATACAATAAAAAATACGTTTTCAAGTTCTTTTTCAAATCGTAGGGTCTTGGCAATATCATGCTGCTCTAAAAATGGGTTTTTGGCAATGATCATATCCGGTTTAACTGATTTTGCCTTTGACAACAATTCGTCGCTATTAAGAACCTCAACGACACTGTATCCCTTTGTCTGTAACACATCAGCTAGTGTTTTCACAGCCGATACATTTTCATCCACGACTAGAACTTTCTTCTTTGAAGTACCCTGAGAAAGCAACAATCTGATTGCCTTATGTAGCGCTTCTGTATTAATCGGCTTGGCTAAATATTTGTCAGCACCGAGACGATAGCCCCTTTCCTCTTCACCGACAATGGACAGGATGATAATGGGAATTCCCAAGGTTTCAGGATTATTTTTCAGTATAGCGGCTACATCAAATCCTGTGATTTGAGGCATCATTACATCTAAGATAATCAGGTCTGGGGTTTCTTTTCTGACCTGTGTAATGGCATCCATCCCGTCTTTAGCTTCTCTGACAATATATCCTTCTGCTTCTAGTTGCTGTCTGAGAAGTCTGCGAATCGGTGCTTCATCATCTACCACTAAAATGGTTTTCTTCTGTTCTGTTGGAGATGGGGTTGCAGTTACTCTATGTTCTTTGAGTTGCCTTACCGCTATGCCTAGCTCAGTTTTCTTTAACTCAACTGTTGCTCCTGCACTGATAGGTAAGGTGAAAGAGAAGTTACTTCCCTTACCCAGTTCACTTTCCACCCATATCTTGCCGCCATGATGTTCCACAATTTGTTTGCAGATTGGCAACCCAAGACCTGTACCCTGGGGTTTGTCTGTCAGGGTGTCGCCTATTTGCTTGAATCTCTCAAATACTTGTGGCTGGTCAGTCTCCGCGATACCTATGCCAGTATCGATGACATTAACACCGATCGCGTTATTATCCGTTCTCCTAACCCTACAGGTTACAGAGCCTTTGTCTGTAAATTTTACGGCATTGGAAATTAAATTAATCACAACCTGTATCAGTCTGTCGCGATCGCCTACAATCTCAGGTAATTCCTCCTCAACATCTTTGAGTAGTACAAGCCCTTTCGCCTGAAACAAAGCAGATGTAGCAGCGGTTGCCTGTTCAATTATTTGGGCAACTGAAATTGGCTCTGTCTTCCATTCAATCTTTCCCGCCTCTAACTTTGCTAAGTCAAGGACATCATTAATCAAGGTTGTTAGCCTCTCTCCCTCAGAAACAATGATGTCAATATTGTCAGCTACCTGCCGGATTGCCTTTTGAGTCTTTTTGTTTTCCGTGGTGATTTCAGGAAAGATTGTACTTTGTAGTTTTTTCTTAATAATTTTGGCAAATCCGAGTACAGATGTCAGGGGTGTCCTGAGTTCGTGGGACACCATAGATAAAAAATCTGATTTAGCGCGGTTGGCAACTTCAGCCGCTTCTTTTGCCTGGTGCAATGCTTTCTCGGTCTTTACCCGTTCGGCAATTTCAGCTTTCAGTGATTCATTGGTTTTAGCTAACTCGGCTGTTCGTTCCTGAACTTTGATATCTAGTTGATCATGTGCATGGCGTAGCAACTCTTCAGTATATTTGCGTGATTTGATTTCGGTTTCTAGTTCAATATTTGCGGCTTCGAGCTGTTGAGCTTGTCGTTTCACCTCTTGAGTCTTTTTAAACAAAGAAACAAATACTGCAACTTTCGATAATAGTATTTCTGGCTCAATCGGCTTGAACAGATAGTCTACTGCGCCTAGGGAATAACCTCTGGACACATGGATGTCGCTGCGATTAATCGCTGTGATAAAAATAATTGGGGTATTTTGCGATCGCTCTCGTTGTCGAATCACTGCCGCCGTCTCAAATCCATCCATCCCTGGCATCTGAACGTCGAGCAGAATCACAGCAAAATCCTGATTGAGCAGACATCTCAAGGCTTCCATACCAGAATGAGCCTTCACCAGATTCTGACTAAGACCACCCAATATCGCCTCTAGAGCTACCAGATTTTCTGGATGGTCGTCAACCATGAGTACATTAACTTTCGGTTCAGACTGCATATTTTCTACCAAGAGCAAAACTTATTTCCGGCGGATGCTAGGAGACTATCCTAAATTTGCTTTCCTAAAAGTTCGAGTAGCGATGGGTATAAATTGTCGCTACTTATTTAGTAAGCAAGGATAATGGCACCAATTAAGCTCATCCCACGACGCTCAGTACGTAGGATTGGACTTCGTCCCGCTTCGCTAACACGTCAGTCGTCAGTTGTACGATGAAGCTTGTTGTCAGTTGTTTTTTCTACTGACAACTGACAATTGACCACTGACAACTGCTCACCGCCGCCTTGGAGATAACCAGAGAGCAATTGAGGATTTACAGCAAGCCGCGAAACTCTTCTCTGAGCAAGGGAATGTAAAATCCTCCCAGCACATACTAGAGACTCTCAAAAAGCTTCAGCCGTAGCCAGTCTCCATTCCTATCGAAAGTGGTAAGGGCACGACAATGTCGCGCCCCTACAGTTTATATTCCATTAAATGATGTTACTAAGGTACGCAAGGCAGCTCCTAAGTGCGATCGCCTTTTTACAACTCTTGCTCAAATCATGGGAGAGACAATCTGATAATGACTAACTCGTTAAACGATTAAACGCTACACACAATGCCGCATTGAGTTGAGTTAGTCGCTTTATTGTACCAGCATTTATGCTTACACCCTTTTGGTACAACCATCGCTCCTTCTTGTTCTGATTTGTGGTCAATAAAGGTAAATTCAATCACAGTAGAATCAGGAGTGCCATATTTATTAAGCACCTCCCTGAAACCCGATAATATATCGCAAAGTGGGGAATTGATAAGACGCTCTGATTGAACTTCCATACTCTTATCACTCATAACTGAGTTCTATTAATAATCTTGTTATCGTTCTACTGATACTCTTCTGTTACTTCCGGATGATTCAACACCCAGCCTACGAGTATCAAGTCATACTAAATCCGGGTTAAATACCCCATTTTTGGTGGGGACAAGGCAGAAGGCAGAAGGCAGAAGGCAGAAGGCAGAACGCAGAACGCAGAAGAAAAAAAGACTTCAGCCGAAAAGGGGTTTTCAAGGCGGATTTGGTATCAGGGGGAGTTAGATCTGGTTCTCTTCAAGATCAGTCCAAGCGATTCGCTCTCATTGGGATGCTCCTAAACTCAGAGGGCTTTACGCTTTACGCTCAACCATGCCCTACCCCAACTGCCACAATTAGAGAATATCGAGATTACCTAAGGAGAATGAGTCATGGGACTTGAGAGAAGAATGTTTCGGGGAATGTTTGCTCCTAGCGAAGTCGTTCAGCTCAGACAGATGTGTTTTACTCCGGGAAAGGTGTTTCAGCCTGGAAAGTATATAGTTGGTGAATTGCCAGATATCGCTTTTGACATGGGTTTAGTCGAGCAACTCCCCCCAGTCAAAGGCAAGAATGCTCAAATCAACGATAATGAGACTCCCCCAGAAAACGAGTCCTGACAAGTCACGATGCCAATTGAACCCTATACTTGGCTAGAGCAATCCCTCGCCACAATTCATCGCGCTGACTGGTATCGCTCGGTGCAAACCCTTCAAAGCCGCCCTGGTGCAGTAGTGCAGTTGGAAGGGCGCGAGGTGATTAACTTTGCCAGTAATGACTATCTGGGGTTGGCAGGAGATGAGCGTCTGATTCAAGCCGCTGTCGCTGCTACCAAGGAATTTGGCACCGGTAGCACGGGTTCTCGATTGCTGAGTGGACATCGGGAACTACATCGGCAATTGGAAAAAGCGATCGCATCCCTCAAACAAACAGAAGACGCCCTAGTATTCAGTTCCGGATATCTGGCAAACTTAGGAACCATCGCCGCTTTAGTCGGGAAGCGCGATTTGATTGTGTCTGATCAGTACAATCACTCCAGCCTGAAAAATGGAGCGATTTTGAGCGGCGCGGTAGTTGTGGACTATGCTCACGGCAACATCGAAGATTTGCAGAGTCAGCTGGCTCAACATCGGCAACACTACCGCCGTTGTCTAATTATCACCGACAGCGTCTTCAGCATGGATGGTGACCTTTGTCCCTTGCCAGAAATATTAGCGATCGCACAAGAATTTAGTTGCATGGTGCTGGTTGATGAAGCCCACGCTACTGGAGTCTTGGGAGCCACAGGTGCTGGCTGTGTACAACACTTCGGCTGTACCGGACAAACTTTAATTCAAGTTGGCACCCTCAGTAAAGCCTTGGGCAGTTTAGGAGGGTACGTCGCTGGTTCAGCTACCCTGATTGACTTCCTACGAAATCGTGCCCCTAGCTGGATTTATACCACCGCCTTATCACCTGCTGACACAGCGGCAGCATTGGCAGCAATCCAGATTGTTCAACAAGAACCAGAACGCCGCGCCCAACTCAATTGCAATGTAGGCACCCTCAAGCAGCTAATGCAAGAGCAACTGCCTCATCTCAAACTTTTGCCCTCTGAATCACCTATCCTCTGCTTTCAATTAGCCAGTGCAACTGATGCCCTCACCGTTGGACACCACCTGAAAGCCGTTGGCATCTTTGCCCCAGCAATCCGCCCCCCTACTGTTCCCACTAGTCGGATTCGCATCTCAGTCATGGCAACTCACGAACTCGCTCATTTTCAGCAACTAGTGGATGTCTTAAAAGACTATCTGAAAAGTGAAAATGAGATTTGAAAGCGCTTTGTTAACCTGTCCTGAATAAGGGATAAAACCAAATGGGGAGTGATGCCCCTCTCCCTTACTAAAGTATTTGCCTAGTAAACTTCTGTTATATCTGGTTGGTGCCCTTTCGTCTGAAGCGAGAGGGCATTTTGTTGTTGCACTCCAAAAGAAAGCCCAGCTGTTTTACTGGCTGGGCATCATTCTTCCGGAGCATGGTAGATGCCCCTACAAAGATGCGTACATCATTGCTGGCTGTACCAGGCTGAGGGGAGATACACTCCCCATCTCCACCGGTTCAGGTCTGGAGTTGGCGCGTCGTGCGTACACACCCAACATCAAATCCGGGTCAACAATCGGCAAGCCATCGGTTTGAAAGTCAGCGTTCTTAGTGACTACCAGCACTACCCGACTTTGATACACAACGACTGGTGGGTGACTTGAGGTGAGGTTATAAGGGCTATACATTCCAGAAGTCCCACCATATGGCGTACCTGGATTTTGGATGCTGCTGTAGCAGTAAGAACTGCCGTAGGTCTTGGGATTAATGATTGAGTTACAGTGATATTGGTCACTCGAAAGCAGACCCAAGAAATTGGCGTTAAGTGACCACAATTGAGCAACACCGTCAATAGCCACAAGAAATTTTAAAATATCCACGTCTACTTCCTTTGATAAATACATGAGGGCTGCTGTCTCAGTTATGAATTTGGAGTTGACAAAAGAAAATTATCTGAGACAAGCTGAATAAGAAAAGCTCTTAACCGCTTTGGTGCTGCTTTCTCGGTAACACGATACATTTCAATGTTATCTGTGTCTCAAAAGAAAAAAGATCAGCAGAAATGCGGAAATAGATCGGCACAATAGCGGAATCGTACCAAATCTGTTTCAATAACCCCTTTATTCTCTCTCAGAGGGGGAGAGGGGGAGAGAGGGAGAGATTGTCCACTGAAACAAAAAACGGTTGTACAAGGCGGATTTGGTAGCAGACGCGATCGCACACAAACCGATTCGGGTGGCTTAGAGTTTACGGCTTGTAGATAGAGTCTAGGTACTCAACTTTGGAGGTGCTAATGGCGCTCAATATTTTCTGGTAAATGAAAAATTCTAAGCAAAAACTAGTTTGTTTGAACAAGTAATGAATGTCACATAGATAAGGGAATCTTTGACAATGAAACTAAGGATTTTAACAACAATAGTACTGCTAAGTACAATGGAATTAATCCAATTAGCAGCAGCTCGTCCAAGCTTATCTCAAACTGATCTCAACACTCAGTTACAGGAAGCTTTATGCGCCCAAAATTGGGGACGAGCCATACAAGTAATCGATCAGATGAAGAAAGTCGCTGGTCGGGAGAATGCCTCACAACTAAACTTTTTTCGAGGGCAACTAGAAGTTATTGCTAGGGAAAATGCTGATGTGCCTGAATGGAAAGAGGCGTGTCCTGCCCCAGAAATTCCAACCACTGATCAACCACCGACAATTCCTGACCCTAGTACAGAGGTTCCAGCTATTACTCAACCTTGACGTACTCCCCCTGATTAAATCAGGGGGATTCTTAAAAGATGTTACGAGGCGGGTTGAAACCGCGCCTCTCCACCTTTCTTCCTGCTTCTTGGACTCTTAACTAGACTGTTTCCAGTCCCCGCCAGACCGTCTCCACAGGCATTTTCTTTTGTATCCAGGATGCGTCCCACCCCAGATATTCCACGATTGCGAACAATTTGAGCCGCAGCTACATCACGATGGACTGTATACCCACATTCTGGACAGTTATGAACTCTATCTTTGAGTTCTTTCTTGCCTGTATAGGCATCACATTGAGGACATACCTGCGAGGTGTAATCTTTATCAACCTTGGCAAAATACACGCCACGCTTCCAACACACCCATTGCAGAATCCTTTGGAATTGTCCAAACCCAGCGTCTAAGGTGTGTTTTCCAAACATACCTTTTGCCCATACTCGAAAGTCGATATCTTCTACGAATATCATCCCGGCATCGTCACATAGCTTGTGAGCCAATTTAAAGTGCCAGTCCTTTCTTGTATCACTAATGCGCTGATGTAACCGTGCAATTTTTTTGTTGAGTTTGTGGCGATTATTAGACCCTTTTTCTTTATACTTGAGTCTGCGCTGGAGCAATTTCAGCTGACGATGCAGTGAAGTCAAGAATCTGGGTCTATCTATCACATATCCATCGGAGGTTGCGACAAATTTGTCCAACCCCAGGTCAATTCCAACTGGATGACCATGAGGCATGACATCAGGGACAGATACGTCACATTCGAGTGCCAAGTGTACAAAGTATCCAGATGCCTTGCGGATGATTCGAGCTTGCTTAACTACAAACCCATCTGGAATTTCTCGTGACTTGACGTACTCCATCCAGCCCAACTGAGGTAACTTGATTTGGTTTCCTCTTAATAATTGCCCCTTCCCCAACTGCGGGTACACGAATGACCTCATTCGGTATCGGTTCTTGAACCGAGGAAATCCCATCCCTTTGCGCTTCATGTCCACAAAAGCCGCTTCCAGTCTCTTCAATACCTGTTGCAATGCTTGTGCATTAACGGTTGCCAGTTCCGGAAATTCAGCTTTTGCTTGGGTTAGCGATTTGCACTGTTGAGCATAGTTGGGATAGGGAGCATCGGCGGGAATGATGTACTCTCCAGATATTGAACAAGCATTAATCTGACACTTGCGCGAGTGTATCCAATCCTTGCGTTCGCGTAGAGCCAAGTTCCAGACTTTCCGACACACTGTTAAGGTGTGTTCGATAAGCTGAACCTGTTCGCTCGTTGGGATTGCTTTATACTCGAACGTCAGATTTAACACTTTTAGCTACCTCCTATGAAATCATATCGCATTTCATAGAATCAAGAAACTTTGGGCTAAAGGCCTTAAGTAGCTTTCATCCACCCGGCTTTTAGCGGGGTGGATGAAAGCTTCTATGATGTTTTGGTAGAACATTTTGACCGAGGAGAAGATTGGTTGCAAGCCCCCGAATTTATTCGTGGAAAAAATAAATTTTTTCCTTAATTTCAAGCCCCCAGATTCATCTGTGGGGAAAATCCAAAATCCAAAATCGAAATGACACAGGAGTGAGGAAGTCCAACTTGGGTGAAACGACCTATCAAATATTAGCCGCCTTGACATAGGCAACAGCAAGCGGTGTAATCTTTTGTGTTACCTGAGCAATCACAGAGCGGTCAAACTCACTCCATACTCTGGCCTGGCCAAAGACAGCAGGTTGCAAAACCCCCCACAACATATCATCTTGGCACAGATGAGCATGAATTAATGCCCGGTGCCCAAAGTGTTTTTGCTCGAAAGCGAGGTTAACAACCTCTGAACTTGCTGTTTCAACATCTTCCACGAAAACGGAATCATCAGTACGTAGTGCCGCAGCAAATAAAGGGTCTTCCTTTGGTAAAGATTCTGGTTCTTTCTCCCACTCAGCGGTACTAACATCAGGGTACTGGGGACTACGCAGCCAGCAGTAAGGTGTCCTACCGATATTATTATGTGGATTACGCAGATAGAGAAAACAGCGATCGCATTGCAACACCTCACACAAAACTGGCAGCAAGGCAGAAAACACAGCGTCAGGTTCACTGTTAGTTGCAAAAACTTGTTCCAAAACTTCGGGTAAAGCTTGCTCAATCATTGGGTTGTTATGAGTTTTGGTGAAAGTAAGCAATTCCCAGCTTAGTACCTATTCGAAGGAGGGAGAAGCTAGTGCGTAACTCCGGTTGGAAATATATTTCAGTGTGAGCGTATAGCGATTAAGCTATTACACATTGAACTTGCATATTTACCTGATAGTTTTTTGTCAGTAGTCAGTAGACCTCTTGCATAAATCATGGAATGCCCCCTAAATCCCCCAAAAATGGGGGACTTTGATTCAGGTTCCCCCCAGAATTGGGGGGTTAGGGGGGCGGAAATCGACTTTTGCAAGAGGTCTAGTAGTCAGTAGTCGGTTGCTTTCGCCTAACTGACCACCGACCACTGACAAAATACCCGAAAGTAAACTACGCATATTAAGTGCGCCGCAGCTTACATCCTGCTAACGGGTGAACCAAGTGAGTGAATTCCAACCATCCAATTGGATCAGCTAGCTATGTGAAGCGTCATCGTGGTTGTCACCAATAAGATGCATATTACAACTTAAATCATCAACCAAAACAATAGCCATGAATGGCTTGGGTAAGGGAGATGCAACTTGCTTTTAGCGAAACAAACCACAGACTACAAGTGATGAGCAGGATGTTACGGAGCGAGAGGCTTCAATTTAGCCACTTTGTAATTTGTCCAGTCTACAGCCTTCAAACTCCCTCAGGCTTAACTGTAGTTTAAATCGCTCAAATGCAGACATAGCAAGGGTTGAAGGCAGTACGCTTTACTGATAAATAACAGGAGCGATCCAGTGGTTGGAGCATGGCAATCTGACAAGCCTACTGAAGTATCAACGAGAGTTCAAGCTAGCAGTCTACAGTCGAATCAAGGATAGCAATAACAGAACGAATCCTGTAGAGGACACCCACAAAAACATTCCCTCTATCAAAGTTTCATTGCATTTTGTGACCGTAGTCTAATGGGGGTTTTTACCATGAACGTTAACACTGACAAATCCATACATCGAAATTCCATTAGCCACCTTCACACTCCGGAAATTATTAAAGGAACTGACACCCAAGATCTAACCCAGTTGTTACTGGAGGAACTGCACAAGGCGCTATGTTGGCAAAAGCAAACTCTCGCCGAAGCGGCAGCGGAAATCGAGGAACTGCTCAAGCAACTGGAGGAAACCAACCCAACGGCAACCGAGGCAGAACAAAAAGCTTTCGTCACTGCTGCAATTGAGCAAACGCGCAGAGAAGGGTTTCTGAATGCTTTGCAAGCCGGCTGGAAGGAAGCGATTCAAGAATTCCTAGATAACTCCTACCTCAATGTTGGCATTGCCACTCTGGAGGAATGGAAGGTAGCAGAGTGATAGCATTTCTCTTTTGAGGTGCTACAGGGAAAGACCCCCTTAACTCCCCTTATCAAGGGGGGAACAAGAACTAGATGAATCAAGGGGGGAACAAGAACTAGATGACGCTAGCTAAGAACGCAATTCATCATTCCGTGTGGGTAAGGGACAGCAGTTGACATCATTTAAGCAAACTTTGCCCCACTGCAAAGCCCAACGTACCAATGCCACCCGATTATCTGTCGCTGTCTTCGTCAGAATGTTGCTGATGTGGTTATCAACAGTGCGCTTACTAATTTCCAGCTGCTGGGCAATCTCTTGATTGGTTAAACCAGCGGCTACCAGTTCTATGATTTGTACTTCGCGGTCTGAGAGAGACGCGGGGGTATAAGAGTCGCCAGCAGCCATAGGTATTTCGCACTTGGTATATCTACTTACTATGTTAGAGGATCGTTAATGGTGTCAGCGCCGAAGACAGGCAGAGCAAGGGAATTTGGTTCATCAGTTGGTGCCAGGTCTTCCAGTTCAACCAGTCATCTTAAAAATGGCGGTATCGATCTTTACCAATTTCTTTGGATATCCGTTAATGAGGAGATAAGCCAGTGGTAGTCTGAAAAAGTCGAGATGTATAGAGTCGTGACTAATCCTCGTGTTCTGTGCCTTGGTGAAATATTATTTGACCTTCTGGCTGATCAGCTAGGGCGATCGCTTGAACAGGTCGAATCCTGGACGCCTTACCCTGGTGGCGCTCCAGCCAATGTTGCCTGTGCTTTGGTGAAGCTAGGCACTCCTGCTGGCTTTGTGGGTTGTGTGGGTGAAGATGAGCCAGGAGATTCCCTGGTACAACTATTGCAGGAGGTTGGAGTAGATAGTACCGGCGTCCAGCGTCATCCAACCGCACCCACCCGACAGGTTTACGTGGTACGTACTGAGAAAGGCGATCGCGAATTTGCCGGTTTTGTAGAGCGAGACACCACGGAATTTGCCGACGCCTTCCTCCAGCCATCAGAGTTACCAGAGTCCTTATTTGAAAATGCTGATTTTTTAGTCTTAGGAACTTTGGAGTTAGCTTATCCCCAATCTCGGGAAGCTGTCACAAAAGCGCTTAAACTAGCAGAGCAGTACGATGTCAAAGTTTTCTTGGATATCAACTGGCGTCCAGTATTCTGGCCTGATACCAGTGCAGCAAAGCCAGTGATTCAGGAAATTTTAAAGAAAGTCGATTTCCTCAAGGTCACCAAGGAAGAAGCTGAGTTGCTATTTGAAACCGCTGATGCTGGTGCGATTACCCATCGTCTTGGTTCAATAGAGGGTGTTTTGGTGACTGATGGAGATAAAGGCAGTCGCTACTGTCTGAGTGAGCATGAAGGCACGTTTCCAGCATTTCCAATGGAGGTCAAAGATGCTACAGGTGCTGGTGATGGTTATGTTGCTGGTTTCATCCACCAGTTGTGTCAGCAGGGACTTAAGGCTATTGCAACTCCTGAGTCGGCGAGGAATGTCGTTAAGTATGCCAGTGCAGTGGGAGCACTGACGACGTTGAAACCCGGTGCGATCGCCGCTCAACCCACAGCCTCGGACGTCGAATTGTTTCTTAAAGACCTTGGAGAGCTCTAAGCAACTCACGACTAAAGTACGTGTTGAGGGCGTGTCATACTAAGTTGCGTTCATACATCTTACTTTCTCTGTGCTTGGTTTCCTTTGTCCCAACAGCCAAGTGATATCTTTGAACGCAACTCGGTATAACGATTAGGCAGCGGGATAGCCAGCAGCAGCGATCGCTTGTTTAATTTCGGTTTCAGACTGCTGCGTTTTTATATTGACCAGCTTGGTTTTCGGGTCAGCTTCTACCTCGGCAGTTGGGTCAACTGCGATAACGGCTTTTGTGATCGTATTTGCACAAGCCGAACAAGCCATGTTAGGAACTTTAAATTGTAGTGTCATTGGCTCAAATCCTAATAAGTACTTAATTTCTTGAATCGCTACATCTAGCTTAAAGACTCCAGCTGACTGGAGAGTCAAGGGGGTGAAAAACTTTCACCCTTCCTGAAATTGGATTTACCAAAAAGAATCAGTAAGTATGCTGCTTCGGCTTCACCTTGAGAAGTTGCAGGTGCGATCGCGTCTTACTAATGGGATAGTTGGGATTTCCCTCTCATGGAGTACAAGCATTTCAATCTAATTTCATTTCTGTGTGAAATGCTGAGAGACAGAAAGCCGTTTACAGCTGTTAGAGCCTATCACAAAAAATCCTTTAACTAATGACTAGGCATCTGTGGTTTCAAAACTCGTATCTACTTGAAGGATAGGCTCTTGGAACCTTGCAGGTCATTAATAGTTGACACTCCAGTAGACTGGAGTGTCGAGAATAGTAGAGCAAGATACATTCTGATTAATCTTGGATGAATATTAAGTCTATGCAACCGATTTCTTTGAGAACTCGCTTTTTAGCGTTGACCGTTGTTGCGATCGCCTCGGCAGGTGGAGTTCTCTCTGCCTGTTCTACTCCCTCTCAAAACCAAGCTCAAGCCCCAAGTACCTCCACTACACAGGCGGGAGCAAAGCAGGATATGCATCATGGCAGCATGGATCATGGCAGTGGAATGAACCACAGTATGTCAATGGACTTAGGGCCCGCAGATGCTGACTACGATCTACGGTTCGTTGATGCGATGACTCCACACCATCAAGGTGCTGTTGAGATGTCTCAAGAAGCGCTCAAAAAATCCCAGCGCCCTGAAATAAAAAAACTAGCCCAAGACATTATTGCTGCTCAGAACCGTGAGATCAATCAGTTGAAACAGTGGCGACAAGCGTGGTATCCAAAAGCAGACAGTACGCCGATGGCTTATAACGCTCAGATGGGTCACATGATGCCAATGTCTCAGTCGCAGATGCAAGACATGATGATGAAGGGTGATTTAGGAGCGGCTAATACTGAATTTGATCTGCGCTTTATCAATGCCATGATTCCTCACCATGAAGGAGCGGTGACAATGGCTCAAGATGCTCTAAAGAAGACTAAGCGCTCTGAAATTAAGAAATTAGCGCAAGATATTGTAACTTCACAAGAAAAAGAAATTGAGCAAATGAAGCAGTGGCGACAAACCTGGTACAAGAAGTAACCAATAGGTTTTAAAGGTTAAAGGATGAAGTATAAAGTCTGAAAAACTTCATTCTTCATCCTTTACACTTGAGCCTTTTGGGTCAATCCTAAGACAGCAAGCAGTAAGTCTGCTTTCTAGTTAACGATAGACAACTGCTTGCAGATACAGAACTAAGCGATCGCACATTTAATTAGCAATATGAAGCTACTGGAAAATTGAAAATCTCTTCCCCCTAGCCCCCAGCCCCTAGGGCATATTTTCAAACTTTATTGGCTTCGTTTATGTCGGTAGAACTTCCTCTAGATCAGAGTTACAAAGGGGGACTTTGACGCTCATTCTCCCCCCTTAAAAAGGGGGGTTGGGGGGGATCGAAGGGTTTGAAAACACGCCCTAGTTCCTAGTTTCAAGTTAGATATACAACAGCTTACTTTGAGGTTAAGATGACCGAACGAGTAGCATTATCCCAACTGACGGATACTTTGAACTTCTGTAGCTCAATGGCTTTGACATAAACCACATCGCGGTACTTAGTTTGGGGTGTATTTGCCAGTAACTTCGCATCAATCCCTAAAGACTTAAGTAAGACAATAGGGACACACGCATTACCGTTGACAAGAATGCCCTGGTTCTTGTACGTCTGGTCGTTGATTTTGATACTAATCACTGGGTAGCTGACCGGTGGGGGAGTCAAACCCTGCCGAACCGCTTCCCTCTGACTCCAAGCTTGCAAACCATCTGCTATCCCACGGGCGAAATCCTGACGTTTAGTTTGCAGTAATGAGCGATCGCTAGGATTGGTGAGAAACCCCAACTCCATAAGCATAGAGGGGATATCCACTTGGCGACAGAAACCCAAACTACCAACCCCGGTGGAGGTATCCGGTTTAGCTCCACGAGAAGGCAGTCCTGGAACAGCCTTTAACAAACCTTGCAGCACTAACTCGGCATCGGTTTGGCGCTGCTGATTGCTCTCAATGTAGTAGATACTGGCACCTCGCACGTTAGTGTTACCAAAGGCATCAGCGTGGATTTCTAAGGCGATATCGCCACGACGGCTGTTATCGTTTATCCAGTAAATGGTTTGTTTCAGGTCAAGGCTGTCCGGTATCCACAAGACGTCTAAGCCACGCGATCGCAATTCCTGAACGGTGGCATCCCGCATTTTTTTCATTTCTGCGTATTCTGTTGTTCCACCCGAAATCGCGCCTGGATCAGCGACATCATGACCTGCTGAAAGAAAAATTCGTACCATTATGAATGGTTTCCTTTTGGTTCTAGCAAAGATGGGATGTTCTGGTTATCGATCCTCTCCACCCTCTTGGAGGATCATAACCAACATCACCAGATACGTCTCCTGAATGCAACCGCAATTCATCAACAGCAGTATAGAAGCGCTGCTTCTGG
>DATNPI010000754.1:0-5354 GCA_036703325.1 Coleofasciculaceae cyanobacterium | reverse complement strand
TTCCATCCCTAGTCCCCAGTCCCTAGCCCCTAGCCCCTAGTTGCAGGTAGCGCTCGATTAATAAAATGGCGACAATATCATCTACAGGTCTAGGGGGTTCCCGCAGTCCCTGGGGGATGAGGCGTTGGATACCTTTGGGGGGGTACATCTGCCAGTAGCGATCGCGTGCTTCTAAACTGCTGTAGCGCTCATCTACCAGGACAATTGGCACCGATGTCGGCAAGTCGCGACTGATTTTCTGTTTCCAGCTCTTAGCAGTGGTTTGATCGCCCATCACAATTATTTCAACCACGAACTGTTGACACAACTGTTGAATAGTTGCGATCGCCTCTTGTGACGGCACAACCTGATGATAAAGTAGCTGCTGCTCTCTTCCCATCACTGCTAAACCACACTTATCGCGTCCTGGATCGAAGCCTAAAATCATTTTCAGTAGTTATTAGCCATTAGCCATTAACAATTAGCACCTAGTTAAGCGTAGCGAAACCTAGAGTAGTTCACTTTCCCCCGTCTACTTAACAACTGTTCAGCTGCCAAAAATAACCTGTCCATTTTTAGTCGCTACCAGCTGCATTTTCAAAGGGCCAGCTGTGTAGGTCACCTCCTGCGTCACAGCTTTCACATCAAGCGGTTGGTTATACTTATCCAGCTGCTCGATGAAGCGCACCAAGGTGGCAGGCTGACCATCTCCGACTTGGATGTTACCCAGAAAACCAGCGCGTCGAGCGCGGAATTGGGATACTGCCAGCAACTGGTCGAGCCGCTGTTGGATTTGCTCCTTGGTCATCGTTGAGGGGTCGGTGGAGACGGCGGCAAGGACATCACCAGCCTGGAACACAACTTGATTTGGTGCTGCATCTGCAAAGACTTGTACCGGCTTTTCCCCCTCAACGTAGTTACCCGCTGAGAGAATTCGCACCACGTAGTCTTTACCGTCCTTAATCTGGTTGATTAACTGATCAACCTGTGCCTGGGTAATTTGCACCAACGGTTGATCTAAATTACCGTTATTAGACCGGGTGATTTCAATCGCTGTGCGATTCGCTTCTCGCAATAGTTGATTGACGGCATCGGTGGCGGCTGAGGGTTCCACAATGCGTACAACCCCAAATGATAGAACTTGACCGCGAACAAGGGCAACATAGCCCTGACGCAGTACTTGATAGTTCTGACGCAGTACTTGATAGTTCTGGTAGTACTGTTCTAGAGCTTCTACTTGCCGTTGTAAAAAAGCCAGTTCTTTTTCTCTTTTTTCAAGTTGTTGGTCTCGTTCGACAACTTGGATCTTTCGTTGCGTAAGTTGTTCTTCGAGTTCTTTGAGGCGGTCTTCGCGCTGGGCAATTGCCTCTTTAAATTGTTGTTCAAGTTCTTTGAGGCGAGCTTCGCGTTGAGCAATTACCTCATCGCCTGCGGCAATTCTCTGGTCAAGTTGGATGATTGCCTGGTCTTGCTTGACAAGTTGTTGGTTACGTTCTTCAATAGTTCGACCTCGCTTGACTAGTTCCTGGTCACGTTGAGCTACTAATTCTCTTAATTGAGAGACTTGACCCTTAAGTTGAGTAATTTGACCATTTAGCTGAGTAATCTGACCATTTAGCTGAGTAATTTGCTCATTGAGTTGATTCCGCTGCTGGATTAGTCCTTGGCGTTCAGCTAGGAGTGACTTAACTTCTGAACGTAGGGTAGTAGCCTGCTGAGATACTTTCTTCAGTTGAGTTTGAGCCTGCTGGAAATTTCGATTAGTGGTATCCAAACGCTGCTGCGCGTCGGCTTGCTGGGTTCTGGCTTTCGCTAACTCGTTCTCAACCTGACTTTTCTGAACATTAACTACCTTAATTTCATCACGAGCGATTCTCAGTTTTCGTAGAATATTGTCGAGTTCAAAAACCCCATCGCGTAGTGACTTGCTGGTTGCAAACAAAATCCCCAGAGTTGAGGCAGAAATCAGACCACCAGTGATGATTGTGACTAAAGTGGCAGTCTTGCGGGGGCGTAGGTTAAATAAACTCAATCGCGCCTTGCCCACTCGTGTGCCGATGCGATCGCCTAACGTTGCGATTACGCCCCCCAATACCAAAATTGCCACAATCAGGATATAAGCGCTGGTCATCGCATCTGCTCAGTCTGTCCAGATACAGCCTATCTCATGCCTGTGTGGCATTTTGCTCTTTTTTCTTACAAAAAGCGCTGAAATATCTAAATTAGGTGTTTTAAAACTTCTAAGAGTAGAGACAAGGATTATCGCATCTATGTGACGAAAAGAAGTCCCCGCTGTACCCGTTAGAGTCAGCGCGGGGACTAGATCATGTGAACTGCTGGCTTAAAGCCACTGGGTTGTGGACGGTAATTTTTTTCTTGTGAATCGAAATCATTTTTTCTGTGCGCAGGTCTCCTAGTAAACGGGTAACTGTAACACGGGTTGAGCCGATCGCTTCGGCGATCGCTTGATGAGAAAGCTTCAGGTCAATCGTCAACCCCTCAGCAGTGGGTACCCCAAAGTCGCGGCACAGAATTAACAAAAAACTGACTAAGCGCGAACCCATGTCCCGGTGAGCTAATGTCTCAATCATCATTTCTGTTTGCAAGATTCGAGACGATAAGCCCCGTAGCATCAACATCGAGAGATCTGGGTTGTCCTTGAGCGATTGCTCTACCTGTTCGATCGGGGCAGAGAGCAACTCTACTGGCGTAAAGGCAACCGCGTGGTAAAACCGATCAGAGCGATGACCCGTAATCAGCGACAGGACACCAAAAACACTGTTTTCTCGCAATAGCGCCACAGTGATTTCTTCGCCTGCCTCATAAACTCTAGAGAGCTTTACAGCACCTTTCATCAAAAAGTAGACCCGTTCCGCAGGGTCTCCTGGGAAAAAAATCGTCTTGCCTCGCTCAAAGGTTTCGATGACTGGTGGAAACGCTCCACCGCCCATCTGACGGAACACAGTTGCTAGCGGTCTATCTTGCATTACGACCATATTTTTTGCTCTCTTGCCAACGCCTTGCCGACTTTATAGAAATCAATTGCCGGTGAGGTTTGAAACTCAAGAACCGGCTGTGAGAAACTGCTGACTGTATCCAAAACTACTTAATCTGAGTCCCAGATAGTTTTTTGTACAATTGGATACATAATTCAGCTAGTTTTCTGTACAAATGGCTACATAATTTGTTGAGGTGTCAGTAAGTTTCTGACTCATCAAACTGACAGCTGACCTTTTGGGTCATGATACACTGTGCGATGCTGCTCTTTCGTTGCGGTAGCCAACTTACGCCCTCCGGGTCTACTAGCTTCTACCCTTCGGAAAGGCTGAACTAAGCTAACGCCTAGCCTCCTGCGCTAGCAGCTTACGCGAGTAGTCGCCCAGCTACCATCACACTTGGCGATTACTTTGTAAGTAACCATCCAACTGCCTTTAAGATAGAATACTATGCTTAATTTGACTGGAAAGAAAGCTCTTGTTACAGGCATTGCCAATAACCGCTCCATTGCTTGGGGTATTGCCCAGCAACTGCACCAAGCGGGTGCAGAATTAGGTGTCACTTATCTGCCAGATGAGAAAGGTCGCTTTGAGAAAAAAGTCAAAGAACTGGTAGAACCCCTCGCACCCACTATCTTTTTGCCCTGTAATGTCCAAGACGACGCCCAAGTTGAGGCCGCTTTCGAGGCGATCGCATCTCAGTGGGGTAAGCTGGACATCCTAATTCATTGCCTTGCCTTTGCCAGTAAGGACGATTTATCAGGAGAGTTTAGTAAGACCTCAAGGGCTGGCTTTACCCAAGCGATGGAAATCAGTACCTACTCGCTGACGCAACTGGCGGGTGCCGCTAAACCCTTGATGACGGAAGGTGGCAGTATTGTCACTCTCACTTACTTAGGAGGTGTCAAGGTAATCCCCAATTATAACGTGATGGGAATTGCCAAAGCCGGATTGGAAATGAGTGTCCGTTACCTGGCATCTGAACTAGGGCAGCACAATATTCGGGTAAATGCCATCTCAGCTGGCCCCATCCGCACCTTGGCATCCTCAGCCGTTGGAGGCATCCTCGATATGATTCATCATGTGGAGGAAGTTGCCCCGTTGCGGCGTAGTGTTACTCAGCTGGAAGTGGGCAATGCGGCGGCATTTTTGTGTAGTGATTTATCTAGCGGTATTACAGGTCAGATTTTATATGTAGACGCTGGTTACGAAATAATGGGGATGTAGAGCAGCTCAAGAATCGCCGACACAGCCCTAGTTGACTGTACGCTTGACCTAACAGCACAGGAGTGGCGATGACACCATCGAATTTTCCAGAAAAAATTAAATCATTACCACGTTTTTCTGGACGCTTTGATGCGTTTCGTTTAGCGGCAGAGGGCTGCGAGATATTCTTTGCCGAATATCCGGCTAATACCAAGATTGAGCCACACAAGCATGAAACGGATAACTATGGCGTTATCACTCAAGGTGAACTAATCCTAATAATGGATGGTCAGCAACAGCGTTTCAGCACAGGTGAGTGGTATCACGTCCCTGCCAATGCGATTCACGCAGCACAGTTTGATGAGTTTACGAGTGAAATTGAATTCTGGTTTAAGGTCAACTCCTAGAAAGTCGATGAAAATTAGAAATTGTGAATAGGGGATAATAAACTTTGTTCTCACTCGTCAGCAGCAGCTATGCAGATAAGCGATAACCCTAAGGGGATGCCTTCAGATCGCACTGTTCTCAATACCCAAAATCACGAGACTCGGTTTCACGCAAGAACGGCGAGTGTCAGCCGCACCACGGGTGAAACTGATGTGCAAGTGTCCCTGAATTTAGATGGTGTAGGTAGTTGCAAAGCGACCACTGGCGTCCCATTTTTAGACCATATGCTGCATCAGCTGTCCTCTCATGGGCTGATTGATTTGGATGTGCGGGCGACGGGGGATTTGGAAATTGATGACCACCATACTAATGAAGATGTTGGAATCACGCTGGGGATGGCTTTGAAGGAAGCATTAGGCGATCGCAAAGGGATTGTCCGCTTCGGTCATTTCCTTGCCCCCCTCGATGAGGCGTTGGTTCAAGTAACCCTCGACTTTTCCGGTCGTCCTCACTTAAGTTACGGCTTGGAGATTCCCACCCAGCGGGTTGGAACTTACGACACTCAGCTGGTGCGGGAGTTCTTCGTAGCAGTGGTGAATCATAGCCAAATGACGCTGCACATCCGCCAACTTGATGGGATTAACTCGCATCACATTATTGAGGCAACATTCAAGGCATTTGCACGGGCAGTCCGGATGGCAGTGGAAATCGATCCCCGTCGTGCTGGGATGATTCCCAGTTCTAAGGGTGTTTTGTAAGTTAAGCAATCTTGGATTAGGCAATATA
>DATNPI010000487.1:0-8873 GCA_036703325.1 Coleofasciculaceae cyanobacterium | reverse complement strand
CTTATCGAGGGTTTTCAGCGCCGGATTCGTGCGGCGTAACTGAATTAAATGCTGATAAAGTTCTAGCAGCGCTTTATGTTTACCCTCTTTCCGTTTATCCCATTTCAGGGTAGATTGCTGGAAAGCCTCAAGGCTGAAAGGATCGATGAATTCTCCTTCCGCATGGAAGTCGGCAAACTCTCGTTTTCTCCCCTGCCTTACTGCCTCAACTAAATCCGAGTCGCTGTGACTCACAAAGTAGAGGAACGGAGAGTCTTCTCCGTACTCTTCACCCATAAACAGCATAGGAATGTAAGGAGAGAGGAGGAGCGCACCCGCAGCAAGTTTTAACCCTTCAAACGATACTAGATGGGTTAAACGTTCACCGAGCATTCGATTGCCAACTTGATCGTGATTTTGGGTGCAGACTACAAATTGATGACCAGGGCGATCGCTTGCATCACTGCCATGATATCTTTTCCGATGAGGAGCGTATTCCCAGGAGTAAACAAAGCTTTCTTTATAAGCTTTTGCTAGCTGTTCAACTTTGCCGAAATCTCGGTAATATCCCGTCTGCTCCCCTGTGATTACTGTATGAAGGGCGTGATGGAAATCGTCACTCCACTGGGCATCCATGCCATGCCCGCCCAATTCTTTTTCACGAATTACCCGAACATCGTTTAAATCACTTTCAGCAATTAGATAAACCTTCCTGCCCATAGAAGCGGAAAGGGCTTCAACTTTCTCTGCCATTTCTTGCAGGATGTGTTTCGCCCCTAAGTCATAAATAGCATGGATAGCATCTAATCGCAGGGCATCAAAGTGGTAGTTCTGGAACCAGTACAGGGCATTTTCAATAAAGTAATTACGCACCCCATTACTGTAGGCATCATCAAAGTTCATTGCCATGCCCCAAGGAGTTTTGTACATCTCCGTAAAGTAGGGGCCAAAGAGACTGTAATAAGCTCCTTCCGGGCCAAAGTGGTTGTAAACTACATCGAGAATGACTGATAACCCTTCCTGGTGACAGGCATCAACAAGTTTCTTTAATCCTTCCGGGCCACCGTAGGAATGCTGCACCGCATAGGTATAGGCACCATCATAGCCCCAGTTGCGATCGCCTGGAAATTGAGCAACTGGCATAATCTCAATCGCATTAACCCCAAACTCGCGCAACTCTCTTAAGCGGGGAATCATCGATTCAAAAGTTCCTTCTGGGGTGAAGGTGCCGACGTGCAGTTCATAGATAATCATTTCCTCTAAAGGAATACCAGACCAACCAGCGTCAGTCCAGTTCGTCTTGCTATGATCGACTACCTCCGAAGGTCCATGTACATCCTTGGGTTGATAGTGAGACGCGGGATCGGGTCTATCCTCTCCTGCTATTTTGTAGAAATAAAGCGTTCCTGGCTCAATGCCTTCAGCTAGTACCTTAAAGTACCCCTGCTCATCCTTTTTCATCGGGATGAGGCGATTTTCAGGAGAGACAATTTGCACAGCTACCTCTTCGTGAGAAGGTGCCCAAACCGTAAATTCACAACGACCATCACCAAGATAACTAGAGCCAATTTTCACCTTTAATTCCCCTCACTCGGAATAGATATCTAGATTTTTTGATTAAGCTACAAGCATCAAATCAATACAATAGAGCCTGTGTCTATATAGCCTGAGTAATAACGATGTGTTCCCTAAGTTACAATAACTTGTATAGTTGAATACTCGAATGAAAAGTTCACGAGTAAATAGGCGATCGCTTATTACTTACAGAGCTACTACGATTGAGGCTTTCATCAAACAAAGCCCGTGTCTTAGACATGAAGGATTTACGCTCTCTTTTCAGGAAAGCGCTCTACCTGGTTGTTGTACTAAAATATTGGGTTTTTTCTACATTTGAGGATTCGTGAAGTTGAATGAAGCTGGTTTTGATTTTCTCCCCTTTGAAGCGGTAGAACATCTTTCTATTGGGAGAGACTTGAGCGTTAGTCATCAAACCGAGACAAGACACGATGCCGCTTGGCCTGGGTAACCTTTGATACAGTTGCCACGGGTTACCAAATTTGCAGCGATGCTGATACTCCACAGTTCCGAGGCCAATCTGGGAGAGAAGAGGGTACTTCCGCGTTACGCTCAAGCCGGGAACATACAGACTTGCTCCTGAGATCCAGAAGTCTAATTTCCTAGTGTTGCGTAATGTAGTGGCGACCGAAGTGTCTTTAATCTTAATCAAAGGTCTGGCACAAGTTTTGGGGTAAAATCAAGAGTTCGCAATTACTCATAACGCTTGCTCAAGGAGTTGCCTCTATGGCCCGGATGTATTACGACACTGATGCCAACTTAGACCTACTCGCCGGTAAAACTATTGCAATCATCGGCTACGGTTCTCAAGGTCACGCCCACGCCCTTAATCTCAAAGATAGTGGCATGAACGTCATTGTCGGGCTGTATCCAGGCAGTAAGTCTGTAGCTAAAGCTGAGGAAGCCGGCTTAAAAGTCCACTCGGTTGCAGATGCTGCCAAAGCTGCTGACTTCATCATGATTTTGCTGCCCGATGAAGTGCAAAAAACAGTTTACAAGAATGAAATTGAGCCAAATCTAACCGAGGGGAAGGTACTCGCCTTTGCCCACGGCTTCAACATTCACTTTGGTCAAGTTGTCCCGCCAGCTGATGTGGATGTCGTGATGGTTGCCCCAAAAGGGCCAGGGCATTTGGTGCGACGGACTTACGAACAAGGGGAAGGGGTTCCTGCTCTGTTTGCCGTGTATCAGGATGCTACAGGTCAAGCACGCGATCGCGCAATGGCATACGCTAAAGGCATCGGCGGCACTCGCGCCGGTATCCTGGAAACCAGCTTCCGCGAAGAAACCGAAACCGATTTATTCGGAGAGCAAGTCGTGCTGTGCGGTGGTTTGAGTGCCTTAATTAAATCTGGGTTTGAAACTTTAGTCGCCGCCGGATATCAGCCGGAGTTAGCTTATTTTGAATGTCTCCATGAAGTCAAACTAATTGTTGACTTAGTTGTGGAAGGCGGACTTGCAAAGATGCGCGACAGCATCTCCAATACGGCTGAGTATGGCGACTATACCCGTGGGCCTCGGATTGTCACCGACGAAACTCGCGCCGAGATGCGTAAAATTCTCCAAGAAATTCAATCGGGTCAATTTGCCCGTGAATTCGTCTTAGAAAATCAGGCAGGCAAACCCGGATTTACCTCAATGCGCCGTCAGGAAGCCGAACATCCGATTGAGGAAGTCGGCAAAGATTTACGCGCCATGTTTAGCTGGTTGAAGAAAACGTCTTGACAGGCCCTATGTGGCTGAAGTGTAAAGTGTGAAGTATGAAGTGTGAAGTGGAAACAACCCCATGTTCAACAACAAGGGCTTGTGACCAATTAGCAGGCATACTTCATCCTTCACCCTTCAGCCATTTCTGGCCAGGTTATCCGTTACATCTGTTACCCATCGGTTGCCAACAGCTTATTGGGGAATAAAACAGCCCTAGCTTAATCAGGGGAATGTAGACTTTGTTTGTGTAGCCACGATTTCCATCGCCAGGTATTTTTTCAACAAGTCTAGTAATCGCTAAAGACGACTAAATCTCTATACCATAGAAATAAACGTAAATCTGGAACCTGGATATGCGAGATTTATTTCGTGGCTATTACAAACCTACACCCAGCGAATTGGCGGCAATCTGGGAAAAATGTATTTTTTGTTTTGATGCCAACGTCCTGCTCCATATTTACAGTTACACTCCAGAAACGCGAGAGAGATTTTTTGAAATTATCAATAGGCTGAATGAGAGAATTTGGATACCTCATCAAGTCGCCTACGAGTACCAAAAGAATCGCCTATATGTCATATCAGACCAAATCAAAGCTTATGAAGAAGTTGAATTAATTTTAAACAAAAACCTCGCCAACTTAAAAAACGAGATATTTAAAGATTACAAACGACATCCCTTTCTTAACACTCAGGAAATTGTAGAAGATATTGAAAAAGCCCTAGAAGAAGTTAAAGCAAAAATCAAGTTAGCACAGATAAATCATCCTAATTATCTCGAAGCTGATGACCTTCGAGAAGTGCTAAGTGATTTATTAGAAGGGAAGGTTGGCCACCCTTACTCTGAAGAAGAATTAGAAAGTATTTATCAGAAGGCAGAAAAGCGGTTCAGCTATAAAAAACCTCCGGGATATAAGGACGCAAAGAAACCTATTCCAAAAAATTACGGAGATGTTGTCCTTTGGTTTCAACTGATTGATTACGCCAGGAATCAGCAAAAGCCTATTATATTTATTACTGATGATGATAAAGAAGACTGGTGGTTAAAGTATGAAGGAGAAACCGTTGAACCTAGACCCGATTTGATTCAAGAAATCGTATCTGAGGTAGGGGTAGAAGACTTTAAATTTTATATGTATCACAGCGACCAATTTATTGATTACGCGGAGAAATTCCTCGGTCTACCTATTAAGCCAGAAGCCGTACAAGAAGCAAGAGAAGTAATGCTTCTAGATTCAGCGGTCAAGCGTATAGCTGTTGAATCAAATTATCTGCGGAGCGTGGGCTATGATTCTTCAAGCCAAGTTCTTGAAATTGAGTTTCGGAAGGGAGGGGTTTACCAGTATATAGATGTTCCCCCTACGGTTTACACAAACTTGATGAATGCTCCATCTCATGGCAGATATTTTAATGAAAATATAAAGGAAGCTTACGCTTACCGCAAACTAGGTTAGAAAAGAAATAGATCTACTTCTCAATTAAAATTACATCTGGCAGCTATGCCGCTACACACCATGTATGCTACGTAGCGCTCCTCCTAGCTCCCTAGACGCGATCGCGTTTGGGGAGCTATGCCGACACTTGTTTCTCGCTACCGCTACGCCAACAGAGAAGGTGTCGCCAATCGGCTGACAAACTCTTTTTTTCTCCTATAAAAATTTTCCCCCTTGCTGTCACAGACGTCGTATTTGTGAAAGCTCAGTGTTTCTTCGTATACCAAAAGTTCAGTATTTACTCTGAGCCAAATGACCAAGGAAATGTGAAAAATAGTTATAGGATATCGGGCTTTTTGCACCATCATTGCTAGCGATTTTGATACTTTTTCCAGGGAAAATATGTAGAACTTGAAGATTTATTCAATAAAACTAAGAAAACTTAAACAGTTAGCATCCGAGCCGAAAAACCAGTAATTTGTCTCTTGGCAAATTTTGCACAGCATATGCTGAAACTTCTACAAGATTTCTTCTCCGGAAATTTAATGCCCCACGGGAATTGCTTCCTCTGGAAGCCAGAATTGGTGTGGTTGCATGCAGGTTCAGACTTCCTGATAGGGCTGTCCTATTACTCCATTCCCCTACTGCTAGTCTATTTTGTTCGTCGGCGTCACGACGTGCCATTTCCAGGGATTGTTATTCTATTTAGTGCCTTTATTTTGTCCTGTGGCACTGGTCACTTCCTAGAAATATGGACACTCTGGCATCCAGATTATTGGCTATCAGGTTTGGTGAAAGCCATTACCGCTATAGTCTCCATGTATACAGCTTCAGAAATGGTGCCATTGATACCAACGGCACTGGCCATGCCTAGCTCATCTCAGCTGGAAGCCGCTAACCTTGCCTTGGAAAAGGAAATTGCTGAACATAAGCAAACAGTGGAAGCGCTAGAGAAATCACAACAAAGGCTATCGCTACTTGTGCAGCAAACGCCACTAGCAGTGATTGAATGGAACCTTGATGGTGAAGTGAGCAATTGGAACCCCGCCGCCGAGAAGATTTTTGGATATGACCAGAGCGAAGCGATCGGGCATCACGCAACCGAACTAATGGTGAGAGAATGTGAAAAAGAGCAGTTCAACCGAGTTTGGTCAGAGCTTTTAGCTTGTCAGGACATTTGCAACACCACCAACGAACACTATACGCAAGATGGCAGAAGCCTATTTTGCGAGTGGTATAACATTCCCCTGATTGAGCCAAACGGATTCTGTGTGGGAGTTGCTTCCCTGGTGCAGGACATCACCCAGCGCAAGCAGGCGGAGGATGCTCTCAAGAGAGCGTATGAAGAGTTAGAACAACGAGTTGAAGAACGGACGAGAGAGCTTGCAAGAGCTAATGAAGTTTTGCAAGCTCAAATCATTGAGCGCCAATTGGCAGAGTCAGCACTACGGGAAAGCCAGACGCGCCTGCATACGGTTGTCACACAAGCACCAATTATTCTGTACGCCACAGATAGCAACGGGACACTAACGCTCTTAGAAGGCAAAGGTCTAGAGCGTATGGGACATCCACCAGGCAAAGTTCTTGGGCAGTCAGACTTTGACCTGTACGGCAATCAACTGAAAATTTTGGAAAATCTTCCCGATGTATTAGAAGGTGCAGACAGCGCTTGGGTTGTTAACGTGGGTGATTCAGTGTACCAAAACCGAGCGACGCCGCTACGAGACACCAATGACCAAGTAACTGGCCTGATTGGTGTGGCAACTGACATTACCCAGCGTCATCAGGCAGAGTCGGCGCTGGCAGAGCGCGAACGCTATTTGGCTGCATTAGTCGAAGTTCAGCGTCGGTTACTGGCGCTCAAAGGCGAGGAAAATTACTACAACTCGATTTTGGAACCGCTGGTGGAAGCGAGTAGTGCCAGTCACGTTTACGTCTTCGACAACTCCTGCGATGCTGATGAGCAGCAGTTGCTCACTCAGCGTGCTCAATGGTGCGCTTCTGAGATTTCCTGTGAAAGCAACAACCCAAAGTGTCAGAACTTGCCCTACAACACCTGTTTACCTAGCTGGGTTCAGAGGTTGGCGCGGGGTGAGACAATTATGGGACTAGTCAGCGAATTTCCAGAATCAGAGCGTTTAGTTTTGGAGTCGCAGGGAATTTTATCGCTCTTGGTTTTGCCTCTGACCGTGACCGATCAGTTCTTTGGGTTTATTGTCTTCGACAACTGCACAAAAGCACAGGTCTGGTCAGCGTCGGAAGTAGACTTGTTGAAGGCGGCAGCGGCAGCACTCTCGCTACAGCACGAGCGATCTAAAGCGGAGGTCGCTCTGCGCCTATCGGAAGCCCAACTCAGAGAACAAGCGACCCAACTCGAACAGACTCTACACCAGCTCAAGCAAGCTCAAGCTCATTTAGTGCAGAGCGAAAAAATGTCTAGCTTAGGAATGATGGTGGCTGGCATTGCTCATGAGATTAATAATCCAGTCAGTTTCGTCTATGGAAATATTGCACCCGCTGGCGAATATATCCAAGAACTACTAGAGCTAATTAGCCTCTACCGACAGCACTATCCAAACCCGATACCTGCAATTCAGGAGTATACAGAGACGATTGAGTTGGACTTCATAGTGGAAGATTTGCTCAACTTACTAACGTCGATGAAAGTGGGAGCCGAGCGTATCCGCGATATTGTCGTGACTCTGCGAACTTTCTCACGCGTCGATGAATTGGAAATGCAGCGAGTCAATCTTCATGAAGGCATTGACAGTACCCTACTGATTTTGCAGCACCGACTGAAGGAGAAACCGGGACACCCAGGAATTAAGGTGATTAAAAACTACGGCATCCTGCCACCAGTAGAGTGTTATGCTGGGCAGCTCAATCAAGTATTTATGAACATCCTGGCTAATGCTATTGATGCTTTAGAGTTTAAGAGAGTCAGTAGTGAGCAAGTGGAAAGTGAGACGTGGAGTGCTCACCCCTCGCCTCGGATTGAGATTTGCACCGAATTGGTAGACAGTTCCGAATCAACTCAAGACTCAAAAAGCGTGGTCATCCGGATTATCGACAATGGATCAGGTATGACGGAGCGTGTGCGACTTCTGCTTTTTGACCCCTTCTTTACTACAAAACCTGTGGGTCAAGGTACTGGTCTTGGGTTGTCCATCAGCTATCAAATTGTAGTGGCGAAACACGGCGGGAAATTACGGTGTGTTTCGGCTCCCGGACAGGGAACAGAGTTTATCATTGAGCTGCCGGTTCTACAACCTAGGCGGAAACCTCTTGGCGGTAGGAAAGCTACGCCACCTACAGACCTTGTTGAGCGAAAGTGGCACAGCTGCCAGTGCTTAGAGCGGTCGTGCTACCCCAGCTTGCTGGGCGAGTAGTGTTGCTGCTTTGTTTTACTCCCTTCCCGCCAGAAGATTGCCTATCCCCTCTCCCCCTGCTTGCGCGAGCCTCCCCTGCTACCTCAGCATAGGTATTCTTAGACCGGGAAAGGAGTAATTGAGCTTAGTACGGTAGGACTTATGGTGTACTTATTGTCCCGTTGTCCCGTCAGCTGAAGGTCGTGTCCCGCCAGCTGAAGGTTTGCTTAGCCCGTCAGCTGAAGGTCTGCTTGCCCCGCCAGCTGAAGGCTTCCTTCTGTTCTGAGCTTCCTGACTGCTCTCAATAGTACGACGAATGTCCTGTAGGCTCCGACCTTGCATTAGACCATTTCTCCAGCCTTGGAGTCCAGCGGGATCGGCATCACGACCTAGCGCTTCTCGGTAGATTTGGTTAAGCTTTCTTTGCGCTTCTTGACTCTGAGCAAGGTCTTGACGTATATCACTGATTGAGCGACCTCTTTCTAAATCTCTTACCCCGATTCTGAGTTCGTTCGGGTTAGCATTACGATCTAGGACAGAGCGATATAGGTCATTAATTTGATCGCGGGAATTCTCTCTGGAGCGATCGGGTTGCTGGTTGTTATTATTTGTTGGTCGCCCACAAACCACTTGGTTGCTATCAGTCACGACACACATCCTCTGTTGGGCTTGGGCAGCAGTTGCTAGTGCCATTACCCCAGAAATGGTTAGAACACTAAGAAGACCTGAGACTGTAATGGTCGTTTTCATAACAGTTATTTCTTTAACGCAGATAGCTTACTGAACAATTACCATACTAAAACTTGCTAATGGC
>DATNPI010000463.1:0-3520 GCA_036703325.1 Coleofasciculaceae cyanobacterium | reverse complement strand
TTGACACATATTCTCTAATTGCTCCCCCCTTAATAAGGGGGGCTGGGGGGGTGTGAAATGTGACATTGAAAAAGCCAATTGGTATAACTGAGGTAGCATTACCAGGCGTTAGCGTTTCGGCTGATGCATCAACGGCAGCAGTCTTCTGTGGCACGGAAGATATCGCTGCATTGTCTTGAACCTCTGCTTTCTGGCCGTCTCCTTGATTCGAGGTGAGTTCAGCTACAGAGGTAATACTGTTCTGTAGTGTGAGTGCCTGGTTTGACCCCCGCCAATCCTCCTCATCAAGCAGGGTCGTTTCATTCCCTCTTGGAGAAGGGATAGCAGGGGAAGCAATTTGTATTGATTTTCCCCCCCTCTCCCTATCTTCTCCTCTCCCCATCTGTGAAGGTTCTAGAGAATGAAACAGTCCTACCTTATCAAGGGGGGAGCAGGTTGCAGGCTTAACGCAAAATGGTATAACCTCACCAAGAGACTGTGCTTCGGCTGATGCCTCGATAGAAGCCGCCGTCTGTGATGCGGAAGATATCGCTATAGTACCTTGCACTTCATTCGCGTGAAGCGGAGCTATCTCTAAGGCTGTTGCTTGCAAGGGCAGACAAGTTCCTACAGTATTTGAAACTAAAAAAGACACCCAGAACGTTGCCGGAGCATTGAGCCAAGCCTTTCGGGTAATTGCAACCTTAACCATGAGTCCTCACACCTCTTCTTGACAAGAAGAACAGGAGGATATTAACAACTCTATCTTTCGGTAGATGTAATGTTGGAGACAGTAATCAGCAGCACTTTCACCATCTGTCAACACCTGATGACACGACCAGGGAGCAAATATTTAGATGGTTCAGTTGCCGTTTGAGCGATAGTTGACTAAATCTTGACGTACTGCAAGCAGCTTACGCAATCATAAATATGACAGAACCTACGCATTCGCCCCCCTAACCTTCATGACTCACCACATTCTCAAAGCTAGCTGTCAAACTGTTCATCTAGGCGGCTTTTCACATCAGTTAGAACCGGTATTAACTGTTGACTCAGGTGACAGCATTGAAGTTGAAACCTACACCGGCTTCTATCTCTATGACAAAGCGCCGCCGGAATTTATTACACCAGAATTTCTTGAGATTTGTCAGCATTTACCCGCAGAGCGTAAAGTAGGGCCTGGGCCACACTTGCTAACAGGGCCAATTTATGTAAGTAATGCTGAACCTGGAGATGTGCTGGAAGTGAAGCTAGAAGCCATCTCACCACGTTTACCTATCGGCTTCAACGCCATCCGTCCAGGATGGGGAGCCTTGCCTCAACAGTTTACAGAACCGAGACTGCGCTTTATCCCGTTGGATTTAGACAAAGGTATTGCGGAATTTCCCAGCGGCAGTGGTATTCATATTCCCCTGAAGCCTTTCTTTGGTATCCTCGGTGTTGCCACCGCCGAAACCAGCCGTTCCTCAGTTCCTCCCGGCAGCTATGGCGGTAACATCGATAATCGAGAACTGCAAGCAGGCTCAAAAATTTTCTTACCCGTTTTTGTCCCTGGTGCTTTATTGTCCATTGGGGACGGACATTCTGCTCAAGGGGATGGTGAAATTGATGTTACGGCAATTGAGACTTCGATGAACGGCACCATCCAGATTAATCTACGCAAGGATTTGAAATTCACAAATCCCATTGCTGAAACACCGACTGACATCATCACTCTTGGGTTTGGTGAGACGCTTGATGAAGCTTTTGAGTTTGCCCTCAAGCAGATGATTACTTGGCTGGAACGCTTTGTCGGATTGAGTGCGGAAGAGGCTTATGTCTTGTGCAGTCTCGCGGTAAACTTTCACATTACCCAGGTTGTCAACACTCCTCAAAAAGGCGTTCACGGTATGCTACCTAAATCCATTTTGCCTGATGCGATCGCCCTTTAGGCGGTGCGCTTCGCGCAATCGCGCTATGACTAAACCTTTACCCAGCCCTTCGATTCATTCTTGGGCACAATCCAAAATCCAAAATCTAAAATCCAAAATCGAATGACGCCTACCGAGATATTGATTTTTGCCGGTGCTGGCTTATTTGCAGGAATTCTCGCAGGATTTCTTGGTATCGGTGGCGGTACCGTTCTCGTACCCTTGTTGGTAGGATTGGGGCGTACACCTTTGCAAGCTGTTGCTACCAGTAGTCTGTCGATTGTAATTACTGCTATTTCCGGCAGCGTACAGAACTGGCGAATGGGCTTTTTTAGCTTCAAACGCGTGATGGGAATTGGGTTTCCCGCTGTAGTCACTGCTCAAATTGGTGCCTATCTTGCAGAACTATTTGCTCCCTACTGGTTACTGGCAGCATTTGGGATACTACTACTCGTTAATGTTTACCTGGTTGAACTACGCAAACGCCTGACTGCCAGAGAGAAACAGCAAATTCAAGAGGCAGCAGGCGAGACACCAACTCAAGATTCAGGAATCAAAGCCACTGTTTCGAGAATTGCCACTGGCAGTGCCGCCGGCTTACTGGCAGGTTTGTTTGGTGTGGGTGGGGGTGTGATTATGGTGCCGCTGCAAATTTTGCTTTTGGGAGAAACTATTAAAGCTGCGATTCAGACGAGTTTGGGTGTGATTGTCATTACGGCGGTTTCAGCTACTGTAGGGCACGCTTTACGGGACAATGTTTTGTGGGTTGAAGGGCTGCTTCTGGGCACAGGTGGCTTGTTGGGGGCGCAAATTAGTACACGCGTTTTGCCCAAGTTACCGGATCATGTCGTGAGTTTGGCATTTCGCTCGCTGCTAGGCATCCTATCAATCTACGTTTTCTGGCAGGCGTGGCAAAGCTATAACGGTATAAAGGGCTGAATCTATCGTGTGATCTAGACAATCCTACGGCTGAAGTCAAACTTCTCTATTGATGAAATAGAAAAGGAAAATAGTGCAACAGAAATACTAAATAACTCGCTTATTAGTGTCCAGTAAATAAATCATTCCAATAGTTCCCGCTCTGGAAGTTCGCCTTGGGGTTCCCTGACCAGGAAGGGTTGGGTTTTAACAAAAGTAGAGGTTGGGTTTCCTTTGTCAACCTAACCTACGGGCTGGAAACAGGTGAAGAGTTTGGTAAGTTTTAAAACCAAGAAATTGACTCAAAGAAACTAGCAATTTGTTGAGCGTTGCTAACCGTACCTAAAATTCCTCCGACTAGCCCAACTCCTACAATGGTTAGAATGTGTGGGGTCGTTACGTCAGCGAAGTCCCAGACATAAGACAGTGGTAGCAGGACGAGCATACAACCGATGACCGCACCCCAGAAGAATCTGAGTGCAATATTGAGCAACTTCCGGGATTGAGGCTGAGGAGAAGTAGGCAACATTGTTAGGCTTTCCGTGATGTTGAGTATCCGTATCCTGGCATATTTTATTTGCTGCGGAGGTTCGGTTTTCTGCCATGCATAGACAAAACTGCGAATCAGGACGCTCCAACTGCTGAGGCTTTGGTGTGTATGACAAGGTGAAGAGCGATTCGCCTTGATGACGCCAGCGACGAGGAAGAATAGA
>DATNPI010000454.1:0-4724 GCA_036703325.1 Coleofasciculaceae cyanobacterium | reverse complement strand
TTCTTGGCTTTCCATCATAAACTGATTTTGTTAAAGAAAACTTTAACGTCTAGTCCAAATAGAACAGGTCACTCAGAAAGCCGCCATCAACGGTTAATCTTAGTTTTCTGCCCTTACCTAGTGTGCCAGAGGAGCGGACAGCTGTTCGGCTGAACTTCGCATGGCTGTCTGCCGCCTCATGGCACTAGACACTTCGCCTTGAATGCTCAGAAAAAGCGATCGCACAGCAAAGCCCTTAGGCTTATCGCCTAAAAGTGCGATCGCCCAATATATCCATCTTTTAATGTCCCATGAAAAAACCATTTCCACCCAGATCAAAGCGATCTGGGTCAGACGGTCTACGCATTTCTCAGGAAATCCCCGCCATTCAAGCCGCGCTACACAAACAAGGGCTGAGAACCCGCAAGCAACCCAAACAAGCAGCTTGGAAAGTCTTTACTCCCCCTCCTAATTCTCCCCCCTTACCAAGGGGGGCTGGGGGGGTAGGCTCCTTACCAAGGGGGACTGGGGGGCCTTATTAAGGGGGACTGGAAGGGTAAGGGCAGAAACACAAGCGTACTACCTGCTAACCTATCAACCCGCCCCCATCAGCGCCTGGGTACTTCACCCCCAAAACAACGACCCCCAACGCCACACCATTGAAACCATCATTCAACGCGCCCTAAAACAGCAACCCACAAACCTCATCAGGAAGACATCATGACTTACTTAGAAAAGCTCCATCCCTGGTGCATTATCCGCCTTTTCCCCAATATGCGCTCTTCAATTGTCGGACGCTTTCGCCGCCGAGTTGATGCAGAAGGTCATCTGCGAGTACTTAAGCAACTAATGCCGACAGTTCCGTATGCGATCGTTTTTGACATGACCCCAGAACAAACTGATTCAGAAGATATTCGGGAACCCGTTCAATCTTGAAACCCCACCCCAACCCTCCCCTTGGCAAGGGGAGGGAGCAAGAATTCCCTCAATCATGACAGGATGCTCCTTATTTTCTTGTTCCCCCAAAACATCGGGGGGCTAGGGAGTGTTTTCAAACCCGGAGCTCCCCCTAAATCACAGTTAAAAAGGGGGACTTTGACTGAATTCTCCCCCCTTTTTAAGGGGGGCTGGGGGGGATCTAAATTTAACGGGGAAGTTTGAAAACCCGCCCTAGGGGGTTCTTATGTGTAAAAACCAGCAAATCCTTATGACCACTCTATTCCGCCGCCTCCAGCCAGCCAAGAAATTCCGCATTACAATAGGCGCGATCGCACACTTGTTAAAAATCCCCAAACACCGCATTGTGCGCGTCGAATGCTGGGCGTATATCGTCTTTGTCCATCGCACCGATGAAGGCGGACAATTCATCAGTTACCGCAGGTTGCAACATTGGCTCAATGCCGTTGCCCATCAGATTCAAAACTGCTCCACCTGCCAACAACTGCGCTCATTGTGGCAAGCCATTGAAGAAGATTGTGAAAAGCACAGAAATCAGTACGACGATAAAAGTCAGCCGTTTTTGCACCAAATCTGGACAAAACACTGGGATAACTTAGTAAGGTGCGTCGCGACGCACCCTACAGATTACGTGATTAAACCGCAGTTGCCGTTGTCTCAGAACCCTTGAGTTCAGACGGCGACGACGCTGGCACCAAATGCCCTACCACTTGCTTGACAAATCCTTGCAAAAATGCAGTACGTTGATTTTGCTGAAACACCTTTTGCAGCGTCTGTCCGAGTCGGTCAAGATTGAACAGTTGCCCAGTTGCAGAATTCTCGCTTGCTTCCTGCTCTTGGAAGTACTCAATCAGACTTAGTCCCGCTAATCTTGTCAAATAAGCAGCGCTAACTCCCTGGACAGCTCCACCAGCAACATAGGTGAAAGCATTACCTTTGAGAATGCCGCCGATCGCTTGCGTCGAAAGCTCCACTAGACCAAGCTTTAGCATCAAACTGCCCAAGGTTTTAGCCGCTGCCTGAGCTTGTTGGAGAGAGAATTTTTGCTGATAAATCTCACCCAAATCGGTAACCACCTGAGCACTGATCGCCGCCGTTGCCAGTAAATCAAGCGCCGGAACCGGATTAGCAAAAGCCGCAGCAGCAGCAATCCACTGATACTGCTCAATTACTGGTAGGGCGCGATCGCGTCTTACTTGATTCAACTGAGTCTTCACCTCAGCTTTTAGCGCCGCCGCCGCCCTAACAGTAGTTGCCCACACTAGTTGTTGACCTTCTTGAGCAATAATTTGACTCAACCGCTCACTCAACAATGACAAATCAGGCGTCTGCTGTTCCATCCACTCTTGCACCTCGCCATCTGGCTGATGCTTACGCACTTTCACGGGTGCAGGGTTTGATGCGATCGCCACCACATCTTCTGCTCCCAATCTTTCCGTCATCCGTTGCCGCAATTGTTGCAGCACTGTCGCTCGTTCTGTTGGTAAATACTGGTCTTGTTTGTTAAATACCAGCATTACTCGCTGGTTCGCTGCCTTCAGTTGCTGTAACGTTTGAAACTCAGTCTCAGTTAAATCACCAGCCGTGACAAATAAAACCAAATCCGAAGCAAGAGCAACGTCCTTAGCGACGATTTCTGCCTCTACATTGGTATCAGCCCCAACAAACAAGGCTGGAGTTTCTTTCAAGCTAAGACGTTGCTGTTGCTGCTGTTGAGGCAACCAGTTAGACTCCAACACTTGAGTCAAAGCCGTTTTACCGACTCCTTTGCCACCAGTGACAGCCAACTGTATCTCTTGTCGGTCTAACTCCGTTGTTAGTTGAGCAACCCGCTGGCGCAACAGGTTAGCAGCATCCTGATTATTTGTCTCAGCCTCTAGTTGATTAATCAGGGTTTCTGTTTGTGCGATCGCCTTTTCCACCTTTGCGCGGTCTAGCGGCGACGATACTGAGGACAAATCGATAGTATTGGACGCTTTCTGCTGGAACAACAACAAACCCGCACCAAGTGCCATTACTCCGAATATCCCAACCTCACCCAGTTGACCTACTGAGTGATGCAAACTCTGCAACACCCAGAGCGAAATCGACAGACCAACTCCTCCCACTAAAATGGGTCGCCGCAAATTAACAGACATCTCTCTCTCCCCAAAGCTACTCTCTCGCAAGACTCACTGAATTAAAGCAGAATTCTAGGCATATCTCCCTCTCTCCATGCTAATCCTAGCTGTGCTAACTCCCCCATAGCTCAATACTGTCCGCAGTAGTAGGATGCTTAAAAAACATATTTTGGAAAAATCGCTGTGTCTTCTAAAAACCCTTTACTCAACTACATCAATGGGGACTGGTGTACCTCAAGTGCTACTGAATTTCTAGACGTTGTCAATCCCGCCACCGCTTCTGTCCTGACCCAAGTTCCTTTATCACCCAAGAGTGATGTAGATGCTGCCACCTTTGCTGCTGCTGAGGCTTTCACTAGCTGGCGGCGCATCCCACCGACCGAACGGGTGCAATACCTGTTTAAACTCAAATTTCTCCTAGAAGAACATTTAGATGATTTATCGCACACGATTACCCTGGAATGCGGTAAAACCCTGAGTGAGTCCAAAGGAGAATGGCAACGGGCGATTGAGAATGTAGAAGTTGCCTGTGGGATTCCCATGTTGATGCAGGGTTACAACCTGGAAGATGTTGCCCGTGGGATTGACGAGATTATGATTCGTCAACCTGTGGGAGTGACGGCGATAATTGCTCCGTTTAATTTCCCTGGCATGATTCCGTTTTGGTTTATGCCTTATGCGATCGCCTGTGGCAACACCTGTGTTGTCAAACCTTCTGAGAAAGTCCCGTTGACGATGCAAAAGGTCTTTAAGTTACTGGAGTTAACCGAATTACCGAAGGGTGTCATCAATTTGGTGAATGGTGCCAAGGAAGTGGTCGATGCGATTCTAGAACACCCGACGATTCGAGCCATTAGCTTTGTCGGTTCTTCACCCGTTGCTCAGTATGTCTATGGTAAGGGAGCAGCACATGGTAAGCGGATGCAATGTCAGGGAGGAGCGAAAAATCCGATTATTATCCTGCCAGATGCGGATATGGAGATGACTACCCGAATTGCTGCCGATAGTGCTTTTGGCTGTGCTGGACAACGCTGTTTAGCGGCTTCTGTGGCAGTTACAGTGGGAGAAGCGCGTCATACTTTTACAGAGGCTATTACCGACGCTGCAAAGAATCGGGTAGTGGGATATGGCTTAGATGATGGAGTACAAATGGGGCCTGTCATTACTCGTCAAAGTCAAGCCCGAATTGAGCAGTTAATTCAACAGGGAGTAGATGAAGGCGCAACCCCATTAGTAGACGGACGAAACGCCAAGATTTCGGGTTACGAACAGGGTAACTTTGTCCGACCGACTATTCTGCAAAATGTAGACCCAAAGAGTGAAATTGCCCGTACAGAAATCTTTGGCCCAGTATTAGGGTTGATGCACTTGGAGACGATTGAAGATGCGATCGCTTTAGTTAACAGTGGTCAGTGGGGAAATATGGCGTGTTTATTCACCAACAGTGGTGCAGCGGCGCGGCAGTTTCGTTACGAAGCGGAAGCGGGGAATATTGGTATCAATATTGGAGTAGCCGCACCAATGGCCTTCTTTCCCTTTAGTGGTTGGAAAGAAAGTTTCTACGGCGACTTACACGGTCAGGGGAAACATGCGGTAGAGTTCTTTACTCAAACGAAAGTCGTTGTTGAGCGCTGGCCTAAAAATTGGTCGCGTCAGTTTTGAATGGGT
>DATNPI010000446.1:0-12291 GCA_036703325.1 Coleofasciculaceae cyanobacterium | reverse complement strand
GCCCATTGCTCCATAGTTGGGAGACTTTCAGGGCGAATCATTCCCGTCTCGACTTCATTGCGGAGTGCCTGGTTTACCGCGTAGTTAAACGATTGCAACATCCCAGCGACATCTCGCAGAGGACTCCGCTTCATCCGCCGTTCACTCATCGGACGAGCGGGTTCTCCCTCGAAATCAATGATGATGAAGTCTTTACCGGTATAAAGAACTTGCCCCAGATGGTAGTCTCCATGATTACGGGTTCGTTGACCTGTAATTTTTAGGTTCAAGATTGACCCAAAGCGATCCATCAGTTGTTCCTGACGGTTAAGGACAGTCTGGGCTAAGTGTTGTGTTTCTTCTGGCAGTTGTGAGAGTCGCTTTTTCAGCAACAGTAAGCTGCGCCCTGCTAGGTTACGCATATACTGATAAATCGATCGCTGGTAAAACGAAGTAAAGCCTTCAGGGGCGAAATCCGGATTCTCTGAATCAGACGCTAGTGCTAAGTGCAGTTCAGCGGTACGCTGACCTAAAAGTTCACTACTGGCTAAGTAAGAACCAATGATTTCCTTAGCTAGATCGGGAATCCCAACTGACAAATCAGAGACGAGTGCGTTGGATGGCAGTTCTACTTGATTGATATCAATCTGCTTAACCAGCACTTGCTCGAAATAGTCCCGTAGACTATCGAGCGTATAAGACCAAGCATCCCTGATATCAGGGACAAACTCCTGCAATATCCCAAGCGTAATCGGTTTGCTTCCTGGGCTACGGTACTCCAAGGCTCCAGCGACGGAGGCAAAGTGTTGGGTGAGTTTTTTCTCGGTCAAAAAGCGTCCAATTTCCAGGTCTGGGTTGAGACCTTCCTCAACTTTACGGAAGAGTTTGAGGATGAGCTTTTCGCCATAAACTACTGATGTATTACTTTGTTCTCCTTTGAGCAAACGAGGTTCAAGCTCTAAGGATTCTATGGGGAATTGTGCGATGACATCAGTAGTCGTTGCTAGTAATTCACCAGCACTTCCCTTGTAGCGACGTGCAGAGGCGATCGCTTCCAAGGGGAAAGCTAAAAAGTCTTTGTCGGCTAAAGCGTCTACCAATAGCCCAACTTCATTTGTTCCTTGAACCTTAATGTGAGCGATCGCTTGATCATGATGACTTCCTGAACCCGATCCTACAGTCTCAGTACTGCCGTCTTGCTCGCGTCGAGAGATGCTTTCGCTAACGTAGGCGAGAGGAAGAACATAGGTTTCAGGTAATCCTTCGGTGTAATCTACGTGTAGCAAGACAATATAAGCTTCACTCTCTCGATACGGTACCGGAATTACCTCAGTGATTTGTGTCGTTTGAATTGTCCGGGCTTTACCGCCAAACCAACGACGGGTACGCAAGTATCCAGGGAAGATAGAAGCAAGAGTTGTTCTTGATTCACTGGCAAAGACATTCTGCCATTTGCCGCTGACACTTACGGTTGGCAATTGGGCTTGTGGTCTGAGTAGCCCAGAAGTTTCCTCTTGCAACTGTAGGGTAAACCAGTAAAACGCATGGGAGCTGAGGCTGAGGAAGTAGGGCGACTCGCCAACGGCTGGGAACTCGGTGCGACCAAAAATTTCAATCGGCACCATGCCTTTGAATGCCGATAGGTCTAATTCCACCGTTTGGACAAAGCGTGACAAATTCACCACGACCAGGATATTTTCATCATTGTAGGTACGCAGGAAAGCCAGGACTTTGCGGTTTTCTGGGTAGAGAAACTCAAATGTCCCACGACCAAAAGCTTGGTAACGCTCTCTAGTCGCAATCAGGCGTTTCATCCACCACCAGAGTGACTGAGGGTTAGCTCGTTGGGCTTCAACGTTGATGGATTCGTAGTGATACTCTGGGTCAAGAATGGGTGGGGCATACAACCGTTGCGGGTTGACGCGACTAAAGCCCGCGTTGCGATCGCCACTCCACTGCATCGGGGTACGGACACCATTGCGATCGCCCAAATAAATATTGTCGCCCATCCCAATCTCATCCCCGTAGTACAGTACCGGAGTACCTGGGAAAGAGAGCAGTAGGGCATTCATTAATTCAATCCGGCGGCGGTTATTCCCCATCAAGGGAGCCAAACGGCGGCGGATACCCAAGTTAATTCTTGCCTGAAGGTCTTGAGCATAAACCCGATACATATAGTCTCGGTCTTCATCGCTCACCATTTCCAACGTCAGTTCATCATGGTTGCGGAGGAACAGCGCCCACTGACAGTTCTCAGGAATCTGGGGAGTTTGTTGGAGAATATCAATAATTGGAAAGCTATCCTCCATCTGCAACGACATGAACAAGCGCGGCATCAAGGGGAAATGAAAGTTCATGTGACATTCATCCCCGGCGGCATAATATTGCACCGCATCTTCAGGCCATTGATTTGCCTCGGCCAGAAGCATCCGATTTGGGTATTTTTCGTCTACGTGCTTGCGTAGCTGCTTCAAGAAATCATGGGTCGCTGGCAGGTTCTCGCAGTTCGTCCCTTCCTCTTCATACAGATAAGGCACCGCATCCATGCGTAGCCCATCAACCCCCATTGCTAGCCAGAAATCGAGAACCTCGAAGACTGCCTTACATACCTCGGGACTTTCATAGTTCAAATCCGGCTGATGGGAGTAGAAACGATGCCAGTAATAGGCTTTTGCGATCGGGTCCCAAGCCCAGTTAGAAGTCTCAAAATCCTGGAAGATAATCCGCGCATCTTGGTATTTTTCGGGAGTATCGCTCCAGACGTAAAAATCTCGCTCCTTACTCCCCTTAGGTGCCCTGCGTGCTCGCTGAAACCAAGGATGCTGATCAGATGTGTGATTAATAATTAACTCAATAATCACCCTAATTCCCCGTTCATGGGCAGCATCTAAAAGCTCTTGGAAGTCTTCCAATGTGCCATAAATCGGGTTAATCGTGGTGTAATCAGCAATATCGTAACCATCGTCCCGTAGGGGTGAGGGAAAGAATGGTAGCACCCAGATTGCTGTGACCCCCAAGTCTTTCAGGTAATCTAGTTTTCCCGTTAGTCCCCGAAAGTCGCCAATACCATCATCGTTACTATCGGCAAAAGCACGAACCGGTACCTCGTAAATAATTGCATCCTTAAACCATAGGGGGTCGTCGTTTAATATGAAGTTTGGCATTTTATCCCTTGTGATTGTTCAAGAAACTCAACTTCTTGAGCTGTCTGCATCCACGTCTTCTCCTGACTCCTGACTTATTTGCTACCAAGCTAAGTCTGCCAATTAGATGCGCGACAGCCTATTAATTATTAGCTTTTAGGAATTGTTTTAGAACCTATCCAAAGAGTGGAGATAAAATTTGAAACCACAGATGGATACACCAGATTTATGTATTCGCCTTTCCTCCTCGATAATGCAGCTTAAATGCCGATTAGCTTATTTGGCGAAAGTCCTAATCGTCTTAGCGACTGCTATAACTCCTGGGTATAGCTGCCAACGATTTCACTAGTGAAGGTTGGCAGAAATAACCTAGAGGGTGAATTTCTCCCCCTCTCCCTCTCTGCTTCTCTCCCCCTCATTTTCTAGATAGGCTCTTAGCTGGCACCTAAAGGTCTGACCCAGAAAACATGAGCTGGCATGATTTGGGGATTGAGTTCAACGTAGTTGTGTTCACCTGTCCAGGTGTATTGATTATCAGAGAGCAGGTCATAAACCTGGTAAGGCTGGTTTGGATCGATACCCATTGACTCCAAGGGCAAAGTTACCCACCCAGATTGAATATTGTAGGGGTCTAGGCTGACAATACTCAGAATTATGTCATTAAGGGCGCTATCCTTTTGATTCACTGTAGGAATACGTGAATCAGCAACACATTTGCTGTAGCAGATTATTTGCTCATTACTCGTCTGATAAAACTTGAGAGATTCGTTACTTTGTAAGGCAGGATGTTGGCGGCGAACTTTGTTCACCCGTGAAATCAAAGCCTTGATTGTGTAAGGGCTATTTAAGTCCCATTCCCGAATTTGATACTTTTCAGAGTCTAAATATTCTTCGCTTCCTGGTCTTATCGGTCGATTCTCACAAACCTCATAAGCTGGCCCATATATTCCGTAGGTAGCGCCTAAGGTGGCGGCGAGGACAAACCGAATCATGAATGCTGGTCGTCCGCCATGCTGAAGATATTCATGCAGAATATCTGGGGTATTTGGCCAAACATTGGGTCGGAAGATATCACTGACAGGAGGTGAGGTTAACTCCTGAAAATACTCCGTTAAGTCCCATTTCGTATTGCGCCAGGTGAAGTAAGTGTAGGACTGGGTAAAGCCCATCTTAGCTAAACGATACATTACCTTGGGACGGGTGAAAGCTTCCGCCAGGAAAATGACATCAGGATACTCTTTCTTGACCTGCCCAATCATCCACTCCCAGAAAGGAAAGGCTTTGGTGTGAGGATTGTCTACGCGGAAGATTTTCACTCCCTTATCAATCCAGAACAGCACGACGCTTTTTAGTTCTTCCCACAGGTTTTGCCAATCTGAGCTTTCGAAGTCTATGGGGTAAATATCTTGATACTTTTTGGGCGGATTTTCGGCGTACTGAATAGTGCCATCAGGTCTTTGGATAAACCACTCCGGATGCTCTTTAACATAGGGATGGTCAGGGGAGCATTGGTAAGCGAGGTCTAATGCTATCTCCATGCCACAGTCGGTTGCTGCGCGAACCAATGCCCGGAAGTCGGTCATTGTTCCCAATTCGGGATGAATTGCTTTATGTCCTCCTTCTGGGGAACCAATACCCCACGGCACTCCCACATCTCCAGGTTCAACACTCGTGGTGTTGTTTTTGCCTTTGCGAAAAGTGGTGCCAATGGGGTGAATGGGCGGTAAGTAGAGGACATCAAAACCTAAGTCTGCAATGTAGGGCAGTCGTTTAGCAACATCATTGAAGGTGCCGTGTTTTCCAGGTTCTCCTGAGGAACGAGGAAACATTTCGTACCAACTGCTGAAACGGGCTTTTTCCCGGTCTACGACAATGCCGAGTTCCTTCTCGTAGGTACTCGCAAACTTGCGGTCTGGGTACTTCGCCATCAAGGCTGCCAACTCTTTTGAGAGTACTTTTGGCTCAACTATGGAAAGGTCTTCCTTCTGCATACTACGCAGAGTTTCTGCCCAGGTTTGCAATTGCGATCGCTCATCACCTGTAGCACGTTGACTCGCTTCTTCTACTAGTTTCGCCCCGATCAGCAAATCAACCCATATATTTTGTTCCGCTGCTATCTTCTTGGCCATATCTCGCTGCCAGGTTAGAAAATGATCAACCCAGGCAGTTATGGTGTAGACGTAACGACCTATCTCGGAAACTGTGAATGTCCCTTGCCAACGGTCATTGACGAGAGGAGAGAGTGCCACTTCCGACCAGTCTTTGGACGCTTCCGGACGGTAGAGAATGACGCCAGCGATCGCGTCATGACCATCCGAAAACATATCAACCTCAACGCGGACTCCTTCACCGACTGTCCGCTTAATTGGGAAACGTCCTCCGTCGATCTCTGGCGAGACACCCTCGATCTGAACTCTTCTCCTACCTTCTTCTACCAGCATTTGAGATGGTTCCTTTGCTTATGTACTTTGGGACAGTCGCAGGTATCCGTATACTGTTGTGCCTCTTTACCTTCCAATCGTTCCCGGCTGGCACCTATTGAGTGAATTTACCGGAGTTGTGTTAGTACACGATAGTAAGGCTTTTTGGTCAACCTACAAGCTGATCGCGAATTTAATGCCAATGTTTTAGTTAAGCAAGCGGATGTGATGTAACAAGTTGGTTAACAAATTAGCTTAAATGCCAATGTTGACCATCTAACTTAGGTAAGAGCGCTACCTGATTTGTCTACCCTTAACAACGTATGCCAATTGGCTGAGAAGTGCTGGTTGTTGTGGCTCCCAATTATCACAAGGGTGAGAGGAACGACCGCTTGAGTGCCGTCAGTGGTCAGTGGTCAGTTGTCAGTAGAAAAAGCAACTGTCACTTTAGACATAGGACTTACGCAAATACCATCGTTTTGCCCCCCCGACCCCCCAATCTTGGGGGGAGTAAATCCAGTTCCCCTCAGATTTGGGGGGCTAGGGGGGCGATTGCGTAAGTCCTGAGACAGAGTCCCCACGAAATCAACACCTCCCGATAATTCTCTACCGAGAGTAATAAAAGAGATCAGCTAGAGGCGGCTTAGGAAAGTTTGGGTCTTATGGGAATCTCTACGATCAACTGTGTCCCTTGCCCTGGAGAAGAAATACAACTGATTTGTCCCTGGTGTTTTTCCACCACAATCTGGTAGCTAATCGATAACCCCAATCCCGTACCGCTGCCTACAGCCTTCGTAGTAAAAAACGGGTCAAATATCTTCTTTTGCACGTCCTCACTCATCCCAGGGCCATTGTCGGCAATCCGAATAACCACCCAGTCAGTAGCCAGTTGTCCATTGTTAGTTGTCCGTTGTTCAGAGCCATTGACTACTGAATCCTGACTACTGACTACTGAAGTGCCGATAGTAATCACCCCTTGGAAAGGTTTGGGTTCCAGAGCGTCAATGGCATTATTCAGCAGATTCAAAAATACCTGATTCAACTGACTGGCATTACAGGTTACTAGTGGCAATTCACCGTAGTCTTTAATTACCTCAATAGAGGGACGAAGAACGCGATCGCGTCCCGCTAGGCCAACACCTTCTGCCTTCAGTCGGTGCTGCAAAATTTGTAACGTGTTGTCGATGCCTTCATGGATATCTACAGGTTTGACATCTGATGTATTCAGTCGAGAGAACAGCTGTAGCGATCGCACAAGCTGGTGGATGCGATCGGTTCCCACCTGCATAGAATTCAATAGTTGCTGCCAATCTTCTACCAGAAAATCCAAGTCGATCTCAGACGCTAGCTTCCGAATTTCTGGTCTGGGTTCGGGGTAAGTCTGCTGGTAGATTTGAAGTAGGCGCATCAGGTCTTGGAAGTATTCACTGGCATGAAAGAGATTGCCGGAGATAAAGCCGATGGGATTGTTGATTTCGTGGGCAACACCTGCGACGAGTTGTCCCAGACTTGACATTTTTTCGGCTTGAATGAGTTGAGATTGGGTGGATTTTAATTCGCCTAAGGCCATCTCTAGCTCTTGTGCCTTCTTGGTGAGTGCCTCCTCTACTTGTTGGCGCACTCGAATTTCTGCCTGTAATTGCTGATTTTGCCGATCAAGTTCTCTTCGTTGTTGTTTCTCTTGTTCGAGAAGATTAGCTTGGGCGATCGCAATTCCCACCTGCGCCGCCACTGACTCTAGGAGTTCAATCTCTTCGTTTGTCCACTGGCGGAAGCAATCATACTGATGAAAACCAATCACCCCATTTGGTTGTCCCTGGTAGGAAGTACGAACGGCTAGCATCGACTTCAACCCCAACTGGTGGCACAGGGAAAAGACTTCTTCTAGTAGGGGTTCGGTGTACACATTAGGACTTGCGATCGCTTTGTCTTGGGTTAAAAGAAGCTCGACATGGCGATTGCCAATGATTGGCACTTCTATGCTAAAAGCTGGCTCTATTCCTGGTTGTTTGTACTCTGCTACCAGGGGAATATGAGGGATTGGATCTTCAACATAGGTATGAATTAGGCAGCGATTAACACCAAACGCTTGACCAATCTGGGTAGCTGCTGTCTGAAAGATTTGCTCTGAGTTTAGGCTAGAGCGAATATCTTGAGTAATTTCTCCCAAAAGCAATGCTTGCTGGATTTGCTGTTCTAGGGCAGCTTTGGCAGTTTCTCGTTCGAGTTCAGCTTGCTTACGCTTAGTGATGTCTCGCTGTATGGAAATCCAATGAGTAAACCAACCCTGTTCGTTCGCAACCGGAACGATCTCAAGCTCTACCCACACCTCAGAACCGTCTTTATGGTAGTTGAGGAGTTCCACCCGGAGTGACTGCCAAGTCTCAAGCGCTTGACGGATTCTGTCGAGTTGGGTGCGATCGGTTTTAGCACCTTGCAAAAGGCGCGGCGTTTTACCGATTACCTCTTCGGAGCGATAACCCGTCATGCGCGTGAAAGCTTCATTGACATAGACAATCCTAGGGCCGGAGCGATGGATTGGTTCAGCCTCGGTGATGAGTACGGCATCATTAGAGTTGACGACTACTGACTCCAACAGACGCAAACGCTCTTCTGCCTGCTTGCGCTCGGTGATGTTACGCCCTTCTGAAATCAGCAAGACAACGTTACCTGTTTCATCAAGGACGGGTTTGAGAGAAAAGTCGATGGTTGCTACTGTATCCCCAGCACCCCTGATATCGACTTCGTAACGGACAAATTCACCCTTAGCGGCAGTAGCGATCGCCTGTTTCAATTGCTCCTGTGTTTCTGGGGAAATTGTCCACCACCGAGCTTCCCACAATGGCTTTTGGGCAACATCAGTATGGTGGATACCACCGAAGTCCAGTGCTGTCTGGTTAGCTTCTATCAAAGTGCCCTTTGGTGTAAGCAGCCCCATAAATTCAAATGTATGGTTAAAAATCGCCCGAAATCGCCGCTCGCTCTCCCGCAGTGATAACTCCAGCTGCTGACAACACGTAGCGGTGCCTATCCTTGGGGACGTTTCACGAACGCGATCGCTAATTTCTTGTTGCAGGCGTACATTTTGCTCACTCAGTTGCTTAGTCAAAGAACGCAGTTGCAGGTGAATCTTGACGCGGGCTAAAACTTCTTCAAGGTGTATTGGCGGGCTGATGTAATCCACGGCTCCCAGCGTCAAACCTTTAACCTTATCCGATGGATGAGAATCAGCAACAGCCGTCATAAAAATTACAGGGATATCTTTTGTCTTCTCCCAGTTTTTCAAACGGCGACAGGTTTCAAATCCATCCATTTCCGGCATAGCCACAGCCAACAAGATGATATCTGGCGAAGCTTTTTCCAGACTTTCAATCGCTTTTTTACCACTCCTAGCTACTAAGACTTCAAACCCAAATTCTTTCAGAAAATCAGCGAGTGATTTGAGAGAATCTGGGTTATCATCTACCAGAAAAATCTTTTCTTTTTGGGAGATGTTTTGTCTATTCAATTGAGACATTAATACATTGGCTTCAAGATTTCTGTTTTGTAAAACTTCTTGTATTAATGGCATTAAATTTAGTGCCGATTATTAGATGATATGAATTTTTATAATAGCTTGTCTAGCCTCTATTATTCAACTAACTTCATCGCTTCTTCATAGTCGAAGCCTCCGGTTATCTTCCCGTACTTGGGTAGCCAAGTAGTATGCATAAGGTCTAATTGTTGGCATTGAATGGCTTCCTGTCTAACACATTTAATATAGTTAAATGATATTTTACTTTTTTTTAAGCAATTCTTGAGATTTGCTAGATTTAGGGAGAAAATCGCTGCCGCCAGACTGCTGATTTTTTTGCGATCAAAATTAAATACACTGGCAAAAGTAGCAATTGCAATAGTATAGATAGGTAGAGCGTTCCTAGAGGGCAAGACTGATGATGGAAGACGCTGCCATTGCCATGAGCGCGAGTTCCTACGACAGTCCTGATTGTGTATCCTCTTGAGTCAATTCGATAATTTTTTCAAACTGGAAGTTGTTTACTAAATCAGTAAGCGCTGTGATCAGCAGGGAGTTCTCTTGAGGAATTTGTGCAATCAACCCCAAAACTGTGTCATCGCTGCATATGGCAGCAGCGTTGTGTAGTTCTACTACCCACTCGGCCGGCATTTGAGATAAGTAAAGTTCAAAGTCGGGTGATGCCAAAATTTCCAGTGTTGTTTGGCTTGGGTTTTCTGCCGCTAGTGCTGGCTCTTCGTAAACATACACGCTCCCTAGATGTTTGCTCACTTTTTCCAGTAATACTTCCTCTCGGAATGGCTTGCCAACAAAATCATCACAACCAGCTGACAAAATCGTCTGTCGCTCATCCTCAAAAGCGCTGGCAGTGAGGGCAATAATCACAGTCTTTTGATTTTGGATTTGAGATTTTGGATTTTGGATTGATAGACTCTGTGCTGTCTTCACTAAAGCTCCGGCGCATCTTTCCTGATCCCTAGCCTTAATTTCTTTGGTGGCTTCATACCCATCCATCACCGGCATTTGCATATCCATCCAGATTAAGTGGGGTTCCCAACTCTCCCAGACAGCGATCGCTTCTCGACCATTTTCGGCTTCTCGCACGAGAAAGCCAATTGAGGTGAATAGTGTTACCAACACTAGACGGCTCTCAAAGCGATCGTCAACCACCAATATGCGATATTCCGGTTGGTTAGGTGCTAAACCAATTACCTTATGCTTCGCTTGTGTCGTCTCAATGTCACTTCCATCAGCGAGTGTCACCTGGATATCAAAGGTAAAATTACTGCCCTTACCTACAACAGTGCTAACGGTGATATCTCCCCCCATCAGCTGCACAAATTTGCGGCTAATGGGTAAACCCAATCCGGTTCCTTGCTGAGATTTCCGACCTATTTCTGTTTGCCCAAAGGGTTCGAACAGGAGGTTAATTTCTTCAGGAGCAATGCCAGAACCTGTGTCTTTGACTTCAAACTGAATTGTCAGTTGTCCGTTGTCCGACCCCCCTCCTCCGGCTCTCCCCTTGCTAAGGGGGGTTGGGGGGGTGACTACTAACCACTGACTACTAACCACTGACACGCGAAGCGTGACTTTGCCAGATTCAGTAAATTTGATGGCATTCGAGAGGAGGTTAATTAAACAGGAGCGCAATTTACCTTCGTCGGTTTTCACGTACTGAGGAGTATCTGGGGCAATCTCAAAAATCAGCTCGATGGCTTTGGTTCCGGCCCTTAATCGGAACATCTCTTCCAGGCTACCTAGGAGGTGAATTAAGTTAAAGCAATTTTCATTCAACTCGATTCTGCCTGCCTCGATTTTGGACATTTCCAGCACGTCGTTGATCAAATCCAGCAGATGCTCACCACTGCGATTGATGATTTCCAGGTATTGCTGATGCTTGGTGGATAGGGATGAGTCGCGATTCATTACTTGGGTGAAGCCTAGAATGGCGTTGAGTGGAGTACGCAATTCATGGCTCATGGAAGCGAGAAATTCACTTTTAGCGCGGTTGGCTGCATCTGCCGCATATACAGCTTGTTGCAGTGCTGCCGACTGTCTTTGCGTCTCTTCGAGTAGTTCTGCCTGCTGCAAAGCGACTCCCAGCTGATTGCCAATTTGCACCACAATGTTGATTTCTGCTGTTTTCCAAGGACGGGGACCAGAATTTTGATAAGTCGCGAGTAATCCCCAAAGTTTACTGCCACAGAAAATTGGGACGGTGACGTAGGCTCTGGCTTGAAATCGCTCTAGGAGACTAATGTAACAGGAGGAAAACTCAGTCTGGTAAATATCTGTGACGCAGAGGTAACCTGTGCCCTTGCTGTACGCACCACCTTGGGTTTCTTGCAGATAAGTATCTCGCACTGGTTCATCACTACTACTCAAGGTTTTTGCCGCGCAGCGAGAATCTGCTAGGGTATCTTGTTTAAAAGAGGGGTCGTTGTGTTGTTGCCGCATCAACGCAATCCAGTCACCTCCTACTGACTCGGCGACAAACTCCCCACTCCAGTCAGGATTGAACCGATAGATGGCGATGCGATCGCAATTGATAACTTGTCGCAATTCTTGGGTTGTGGCAGTGAATATCGCTTCAAGATCCAACGTTTGGCGCATCTGTTGAATCACTCTAGCGATCGCTTTCTCTCGCTCTGCGATCTGCCGGAGGGTTTCCTCTGCCTGTTTGCGCTCACTGATATCCGCGATCGCGCTAATCATGGACTGCGGAATCCCGGCAAAGTCCCGCACCAGCGACACCGTTAGATTCACCCAGACAGGAGAACCCTCTTTGCGAATGTAGCGTTTTTCTACAGAATAACTAGGAATTTCATCCGCAAGCAGCTGGGTTATATACTCTTGCTCAAGGTCACGATCCTCTGGGTGAGTGAGTTCTTGAAAACTAATAGGAAGCAGTTCTTCTTGGGTGTAGCCTAGAATGTCGCACCATCGTTGGTTAATCCGGCGAGACATACTCTTCAAATCTACATAGTTGATACCCACAGCAGCGTACTCGAAGATAGCGCGGAATCGGTGTTCGCTGTCGCGTAGCGCTAGCTCAGAGCGTTTGCGATCGCTAATATCCCTGACAATAATTAAGACTTCGTTTTCTCCAACTGGGGCAGTCCGAGCCTCAAAATCGGATAAAACTCCGTGGAGTGGCGTTAGCTGATACTCAAAAACTTGAAACTGCCTCGTAGAGAGTGCCAGTTGGATGTGACGCTCGAACAAGGCAGCGATA
>DATNPI010000424.1:0-9346 GCA_036703325.1 Coleofasciculaceae cyanobacterium | reverse complement strand
CTGTGGCATAACACCACATTAAGCCCTGCATCAGCCGAGGTGCATGAGCGAACGATAAAGCGAGAAAACCAGTGAATAATACAATTGCAGCCACAACTAAGGGGAGAGAGCGCTGCTTGCGATCAGGAATATCTGGAGAGTTAATCAGGCCGAGACGAATAAAGATGAATAGACACAAAATCATTAATCCAGAAGCAAACAGATCAGCAATTCCCGCAAACTCAAATTTTGAAGCCAGATTCAACTGTTGATCTGCCCAGGCAAGGAGTGAAAAGGTAATTAATGAATTAATAACTGGGTTAAACACAGTCGATATGACTTGTGCACTGCTTTTGTTCATCGTCCTTGTTTCAAACCTGCTTCAAATATTTCTCGAACCATCTCAAGGCAGTTGTACTTGCAATCTCGAAGCCCTCTCCCTGGAAGCCGTCAAAGTGTCCGCCCTTCAAGATTGTGAAAGACTTTGGCTCCATTGCCCGCGCATAGACAGAAGCGGCCAAGTCGGCAGGTGCAAGAAAGTCTTTCTCTCCCACAATCAAGCATATTGGGGTGGGAAAGATTGCCTCAAGGTGAGGCGTCGGTTCGTAATAAAAACAGTGTTCAATCGATTCAAAGGTGAGCCGATTCTCCCATCTTCCTTCGCTCGCGTCCTTGGTCGATTCAACCCAAGTGAAAGCGTCAGGTGTCGGCAGAAAGCAGGGTTGACCGGGCGGGGCAACCAAGGGGAAGTAGCTCACCTCTCCAGTTTGATACCGTTTTATCCGGTCCTGTGAAAGCATCTTGGTGAGTTCTTCGAGTGCAAGTGGGGAGCTCACGCGGCGGGAGGTGAGAAAGCCACTCGCCGCAGGCATCTGTGCCACGATCGCTTTCACGCGCGGATCAAATGCAGCCAGATGCAGCGCGTGACCGCCGCTATAGGAGAAGCCCCAAAGACCTATGCGCTCAGGATCAACTTCGCTTTGTAGTTGGGTCCACGTGATGGCATTGCGGAAGTCCTCATGCTGCTCGGCAGGGATGATTTGCCCACGAGGCTCTCCTTCACTGGCACCAAGGTAGCGATAATCGAACAGCGAGACGACGAACCCAGCTTGAACGAAGAACTCAGCAAACTGCGGCAGGCCCATCTCTTTGGTCAAGCCAATTCCATGAGCCATGACAATCGCCGGATAGCGATCGCCGGATGCGACTTGATCTGGAGTGTAAAACGTGACGGAACACTTTAGACCTTTACTTTCAAAACTGGTTCTTCTTTCCATACCTGCTTACCTTCTCATTTCTGGAATAGCTTCGGACATAACTCGGACATAACAAATTGAAAATTATTTGTTTTCCATAATGATTTGCCTGTATTCTGGCTCGACTACCCGAATCGAGATCCTAAGAGTGTGATTGATGCCGTGAGCTTGAAAAGGATAAGCTTGTAAAAACAACCCAGTAACCTTTTGCGCGACAGCAGTGAGTGCATGATTAAAAGAGGAATCGCCAAAAAAATTAATCTGAGTTGGAAACCGAATGGCACTCAAAATCATTTAGGACTAGTAATGGAATAAATGTCACAAAACTATCCTTAGTAAGACACTAGCTGGGGTTAAGAACCACGGAAATTAATGACTTGCCGTGATAATGGCTGCCATCAACTGCTCAATGTTCCAGCGACCGATATAGCGAATTCCATTAATAAATAGGGCTGGGGCAGCCGTTACTCCACTGTGTAATCCACTTTCAATATCTTCATTGATACGAGCAATGTGTACTTGTTTGGATATATCTTGCAGAAATTGGCAGACATCAAGTCCTAGATTATTGGCATACTCTACAAGATAGCCGTTTCCCAACTCTTGTTGATGGGTAAACAAAATGTCGTGCATCTGCCAAAACAGACCTTGGGCGGCTGCCGCTTGGGCTGCTTCCGCCGCACGTTGAGCATGAGAATGGATCTGTATCTGTGGAAAATGACGGAAGATGAAGCACAAATAGTTCTCTCCTAAAGAAACACTAAGCTGTCGCCGAATGACTTTAATCAGCCGATAAACGTCAGCACTCTCAGAACCTTCATAGTCCCCATACATCACCAGCACTACGGTGGCACTCAGCACACCTTGTATGTGATCCTGTGTTGAAGGCGGAAGGAATAACAAACTGCGATCTCGGTCTTGGCTCACTCGATACCTCTGAGGGAAGAAATACTCATCGCAAGCGATCGCCATACGGTCCTCTTTCTACAATTTTTGTGTAAAGCAAACTTAAATCTTGCAACGGGCGTTGCTATCAGCGTTTGCATAAATTCAATATATGCAATTGCCTCTAATTTGTCGTCCACTTTGAGTTGAAACTTTTGTTCAATAAAGTGATTGATGAATGAGTCCATCTCTAAATCGAAACTTGGCTCCAACTAAAGTTGGAATATAAATTCAAACTTAAGTAGCTTGGTGTTAAAATTGGTGTTAAAAATTGTCGTTATGACAAGGCAGAGGCCAGAAGGCAGAAGGGAAGAGGTCTTTAGGTAACTTTACTTTTCGTTACATAGTTCTGTTCATTTGCACCGTTCTACTTAACGCCTACAAACTAATACCAATTCAAAAAATGTTTGCGACAGATAAGGCATTCAAGATGGAATTATAGCCAGTCAAGGAAGCAAAGACTTCTGTTGTCAGAGAATCCAGAAGTTGTGTGACTTTATTTTCTAAATGATCTAAATTATCAAACAACGACCATGGCTAGTCCTGCTTGAGATACTCCCAAACTGTTTCAATCGGGTTAAGTTCTGCAGAATAAGGTGGTTGGAAAAATAAAATGACAAATTTTTGGATTTGCAACCGTTTGGCTTTATGAAACAAGCCATTATCGACCTGAAGAATTATCAAACTGTCATGATAGTGAGCAGCGAATTTGTGCAAAAATTGTTGGTAATAATCAAAACCCGAATTGTAGTGGATTGGCTCATCATTCTTCTCATCCTCGATTAACAATCACAACAATTTCTGTTCCCTGGTTAGGTTGGCTCTTAATTCTCAATTGCGCTTTAATGCGCTCTGCCCGTTCGCTCATTCCTAATAATCCAAACCCGCCGCTCAATGGGATGCTACCCGCTCCAAAGCCCTGTCCGTCGTCTTTAACCCGCAAAATACACTGGGCATTGTCATACACCAACTCAACCCGAATTTCGCCAGCGCCAGCGTATTTAATCGCATTGGTCAATGCTTCCTGTCCAATTCGGAGTAAATTATTTTCTACTTCGGCCGGTAAGAGATAGGTTGTACCCTGAAGCTCGTAAATCAGAGCACTATCGGTCGCAGCTCTCATTTGAATCACGAGGCGATGAAGGGCTTTATGTAAATTACCCTCCTCCAATAGCTGAGGACGAAGTGCTGTTACCGATCGCCGAGCTTCAGTCAGTCCGGTTCGTGCCAATTCCTCGATCATGTCCAGGTGATCTTGGGTTGCTTCTAAATCATCTGTTAGCACTTGTGTTGCAGCGCCTACGTGGATAATAATACCTGTAAAGGCTTGCGCTAATGTGTCGTGAATTTCTCGTGCCATACGGTTGCGTTCTTCTACGATAGATGCATCTTGAGCCAATTTGCGTTCGCGTAGCGCGGCGTCAAGCCGTTCGCTGATATCCTGTCCAATACCAACAAACAGGCGATCAGAAAGCTGAACATTTGCCCAAGAGGTGTTTACAAAGCGATCGTCTTTCGTTCTAATTTTTAGGTCTAACCATTTACCAGTAGCCGCTAACATATGGTCTAAAACTTGCTGACGCTGGTCTAGATCAGGGCAGCATTGAGCAATCAGGTCAATATTATTCAGATCTGTGGTTGACCACCCCAATATCTGTTCTAGCTGACGATTAACGAACTCTACTCGCCCCTGTCCATCATGAAGCGTAATCATCACAGGGATATGGTCAACAATCGTTTGTAAGAGTTGTTTCTGTTGACTAAGCGTTTCTTGCGCCTGTTTTCGTTCAACGATTTCCTGTTGTAATCTCAGGGTACGCTCTTGCACTTTTTGTTCCAGCGTTCGTGTATGCTCCTTGAGATTTTCCCACAGCAGGTAGCCATTGCTCGTAATCGCAGATCCTCCTAAAGCAAGGAGGGGTGGAATGATAATGAGCCACCAACCTGCTATAAACAGCACATATGCACCACCTAAAAGAGCGGTGCCAAAAAGAAAAACTCCAGATGCTGTCCGTCGAGGAGAAGGGGATGTCCAACCTAAGACCGCTCCAATCGTTGACCAAAGAATGATCCACAGCCACTCCAAGGGTTCTGACCAGACACGCAGTACAGGGCGTCCATCTAAGGCAGCACTCAACAATTGACTTGTTAACAAAGCATGAACTTGAACACCAGCAGGTGCTGCAATTGAGTCAGTCGTGTAGGACGTGAAAAAGCGGTCTTCAATGCTCTCTGCCGTTAACCCAATGACAACAATGCGATCGCGCATTAAATCCCGTGGCACTCGACCCTGCAACACATCCGTTATCGAAATCGTACGGAAGTCATTCCCAAACTTGGGAAAGTATGATAAAATTTGATATGCTGCATTGTCAACATTAACATAACCTCCGTCATTTGGCTGCAACGAAGTAAATACTGATCGACCCAAGCGAAACTGATTCTGATTAGGGTCAATGGGTTCGCGGGTGATGCCTTGACCCTCAAGATACGTAAATGCTAATCGTGCTCCAAGTGTAAATATCGATTGATTGTCTTGAGTTCTCAAATACAGTAGACTGCGGCGAATCCTTCCATCTGCATCTAACACGAGATCGCTTGCACTGACTTGAGCACGCTCTTTTAAGATGGGTGGTGCTTGAATGACTTCACCTTGAGCCGTTGTAATCACTTTCTCAATCCCAATTAAATTGGGTGTAGACTTGAAAACGTTGACTAATTCTTGATGACCTGGCTCTACGGGTAAATCTCGAAATATATCAAGACCAATCACTCTAGGCTGCTGTTGTTTGAGCGATGAGATTAAGCGAGCTAGCACTGCATCAGACATGGGCCAACGTCCTAACTGCTTAATATCGGACTCATCAACCGTAACCAGGACAATCCGAGGATCGGGAGGTTCAACGGGGCGTAGACGAAACATCTGGTCAAGCGCCACTAGCTCCATGAGCTGTAGTGCACCTATTAACCGCAAAATCAGCAATCCTCCAGCAATGCTGGGAACAGTTATCAGCACCCCGCGCCATCGCCAGATTTGCCGTTTCAGCTTTGCCCACATAGGATGAATGCGATCGCTCAAGGTGAGTTCTCTGTAGTGTTTAACTTAATTATCTTTGTTTTACTTATTATCTTTTCACTTATTATCAATCATGCCATCGACTCCACCAAATTGCAGAAATTCGCGCCAAGCTGCGCTGATACTTGGGTCATTCGGTTGGGTGCGCCGAGCTTCAAACAGGATGGCGAAGGCATCGTACCAAATGTCAGCTTTCTGGTATAATGAAACGCGTTGTTTGAGAGGTGCTTGCTCAATTTGGCGCAAGCGAGTTGGTTCGAGTTCGGTTCGTTGAACGGTGCCTGTGACAAATTGATCTTCAACGCGATCGCTCGGGTTACAAATTACCGCAAACGACCACATATATCGCTTCTTAATCTCTAAAGCCGGTGCGTTAGATGGTAAGCTGATGCTGACAATATCAGGGGTATTGGTCAAGGTAAGCGTTGTCCGATATACACCGCTACCATTTTGATTACGTAAACTAAATTCTGCGGTTTTAGCGCTGGTTTTTGGCACGTATACGAGAAATGTTGGACGCTCTGCTAGAGTTAAGCCTGGTTTGGTTGTTGGGCTCAGAGCAGTCAGGATTGGACCTGTTGTTGCCGCTTCAGTATCTTGAGAACAGGCACTTCGGTCACGCCGTCCTCCGGGTGCTGAGCTACCAGGATTCTTAGGTGGAGGGGGAGGATTGCTTGGCTTGGGCTTTGCATCCTTGAGCTTTGGGACTTGCGGCTGTTCAAGCGCATCCAGATCTGCTGCCAGAACACTGGGTACGATAAGCATTGCTGTGCTAAGAGCGATTGCCTGCGGCAGAGCTACCCTTAACGCCAATTTTAAAGCCAGGGCAACTGCAAGGGAAGCAGTAGATAATAAAGGTTTTTTGCGATACATAGCGTTTATAGCGGTTTGTAATTGGGTCAGGTAAACTAAAGAAATAATGAACCACAGATCAACACTCATGAAAAACAGATAATTCTGTATTTCATTCAATTGAATTGCGGTAGATTACAGCCAATTTCCTAAGAGAACAAACGGTGCCCAATAGTAAGGGGAATTGTAATCGTCTTGGTGCAACAAAGCAACTTGAGCACGACGCAGAGCTTCGGCTTTCGTCACCCCAGGCTTACTTAACTCTTGATAGAACGAAATCATTAACGATGCTGTAGAGCGATCGCTTACTGACCATAAGGAGGCGACAGTACTTCGTGCGCCTGATTGTACAGCAAAACCAGCCATTCCTAATGCAGCCCGCTGATCACCAGCCGCCGTTTGACAGGCGCTCAGTACCAGCAATTCGATTGGGCGGAGTTTTCCCTCTCTAGAACGCAGCAGTTGGTCCAATTGTTTGACGTTAAGACGTCCATCCCAGGTCAAGATAAAGGTATCGTCAACATTAGAACTAAACTGACCATGCGTTGCCAGGTGAACGATTGACACAGGAGTGGAATCAACCCGGTTTTGGAAGATCTGATTGGTAAACGATTGATCGAGAAGCACCTGAGCGGGAATTTCTGCTTCAATTTGGTTAATTTCAACCGCAACATTCGGCAATGCCGAAAAACTCTCACGAGCTTGACTTAGCCCTGCCAATAGTCCTTTGAGGCGGACGCTTTCTAGGGCTTGGGGCCCAAGCAGTTGTAAACCGGGCGTTAGCACGACGCTATACTTCTCAATGAGATACTGCTGACCATCGTGCAGCGTTGCCATTGGCAGATTGCGGAGTAAGCCATCTGGAACAAACACGAGGGTTTTTACGCCACTCGCCTCTAACTGAGACTTTTGAGGACGCAAAAGCAAATTATAAACTTCTTGGGCAACGGGCAACCAATCTTCCGCAAAGGCTGTGGGTCTAAGAGATTGGCGCATTTGGTTTAAGATTTGCTCCACTTTCGCTTCAGCCAGAGGTGTCTGGTGATAACGCAAGGGTTGGTTAGGCAAGGACAAGATAACAGCGAACTTGTTGGGCAGAATGATCGGGTAGATGACAGCAGCTTGTGGATCAATCTGGTCAATTTCTACAGGGCGAGCATTGACACATGCTTCTCGGAAGAAGTTGTCGAGTTCTGCCAACTGCAAGGCTTCAATAACCTCGCGAGCTTGTTTGAGGTTTTTCTGGCTGGGTTCACCCCCCGAACTTCCCGGAGATAGGGTGAGCAAAAGCTCAACAAACTGTCGATACACAGGTTCCACGTTTTCCCGAAACGAAAACTGTACATCTTGATTGATGGCGACGAGATCACTACGGAGAGATTGGAGCGTTTTGACTGCTTCTCCATACGCAGAGGTAGCATTTTGCAGATTTCCGGTAGAGCTACACGGCTGTGTGCCTTGACAAAAAATTCGTCCTAGCTGCCAATGCCACTGATAGGAAATGTCAGCCGCATCAATTGACTGAGCCAAGCTGAGGGCTTGTTCTGTAAGGGTTTTAGCGCTACCCCATTGCTGGGTGCTTTCATACAGGTTTCCCAGAGTACCAAGGGCATAGGATTCGGCACGGCGATCGCCAAAGGTGCGAACTTGTTGGATAGCAGTCGCTAGCACAGCAGCTGAGGTATTGAGGAGATGAGACGATAAAGCCTCCCCAACTCCCCCAGTTCTCCCTGCCTTGCTCCTCATCTTTACTAAGCTTTGAGCCAAATTGATTCGAGCATAGGCAGTTAGGCGACTTGCTGGCAACTCGGCAAGCTGAGATTGAATTTGAGGCAACAAGCGTTGACCTTCCGCCCATCGATTTGCTTCAACCAGTAGGCTTAACTGCACAAGCTGAATTTGAGTTTTTGCTGTGAGCGAGGGAGCGGTGGTTACTGCTTTGTGGTAAAATGTTAGAGCGCCATCTTTCTCTCCTTGGGCACGAGCAGTGTTTCCCAAATTCAGCAGAATGCCACTCATATCTGAGGCAGATTGATTTGAGTAAACTTGGGTTTTGTCTTGGAGTTTCTCAGCGATCGCCAAGCTTTGCTGCAAAAGAGTCCGAGATTTCGCCACATTGCCTACTAATCTCAAAATTTTGCCAAGGTTTCGCAAACCAGTCACCTTGAGACGCGAATCGGGCTGCTTTTCAAGGGATTGTTCTACTTGAGTCAGAAGAGTAGTAGCTCGTCTGTAAAGTCCCTGTGTCTGGAAGGCTCTCCCCTGGTTAATTTGGCTACCGAGTATACCGTTGGTATCATTCGCTTTCCGGTAAGCCGCTTCAGCATTTTGCCAAGTTTGCAAGGCTTCTGAGGCTTTGCCTTGAGCTAGTTGTAATTTTCCTTGAACAGTGAGGACTTGAGCGAGAACGTGTGAAGTATCTGAATTTTGGGCTGAATTTAGAGTGTTTAGTAGCGAAATCGCGTGGTTGATCGCCTCATTCGCTTGAGTCCACTGTCCCAGATCTTCAAAGGCTGTGGCAAGGAAGTTGAGAACGAGCGCTTGATTGAGGCGATCGCCTTGAGTGTCATAAATTGTCGCTGCTTGTTGCCAAAGAGCGATCGCCTCTGAATATTGTCCTGCTTGATAACGCTCTTCTGCCTGTTGCACCACTTGGGCAGGTGAAGCAGTCGCAGCCTTATCAAAGGAATTTGAGGTAATTTCTACCTGCTGCCTTTTATTGTCGCCCTTAATCAAGTCGCCAGTCTTGTCTACCGCAACAGCAATTGAGGCATGGAGGCTGATAGCGATCAGCAGTCCCACCAAAGCGACTCGAAGAAATGTCAGCCATCCCCTTTTTAAGAAGAGGCTCTGCAATACCGACTTTCCCTGATGAATTCGCCTGTTCAAGTGCCCCCCCCTTCATCTCGTTGTGCTGCTTGTTTGTTGCTGATTTGACACTCCCCACGGCTATAAGGGATTTCCAACAAATAAATTATCCAATCTTGTGTGGGGGAGCCAGCGCTATGCAGGAGGTGAGACCAGTGCGAATGACGGCTTTCCCGAACTCACAGCAACTGGCGTTCGCGTAGCGTGCCGTATCTCCTCCGGAGACCTGCGCGAACGGCGATAGCCGTGGCGTTAGCCATAGGCATACCCGAAGGGGTTTCCCGAACTCACAGCGACTGGCGTTGGGCTGTCCAGCCCGCCCAGTTTATAAGACGGGCAAGATGCCCATCCCACAAAAAAAAGTTGGATA
>DATNPI010000419.1:0-2769 GCA_036703325.1 Coleofasciculaceae cyanobacterium | reverse complement strand
AAAATTTTCTCCATCCGCTAGGATGCCGACTTTGAAATTTACTTCGCCTTTGTCAGTAAACTTGATAGCATTGCCCAGAAGGTTAATCAACACTTGCCGCAGTCGTTTGTCATCAGCATAAACAGCGGTAGGGAGTTGATTTAAGACCTGGTAATTGAACGCAATTTCTTTTTGGTCGGCGTTGATGCGGCAGATTTCTGCAACCTCCTGGAGGAAAGAAGGAAAATGGAAATCTTTCGGGTAGAGTTCCATCCTCCTTGCTTCAATCTTGGAGAGATCTAAAATATCGTTGATTAGGGTTAGTAGATGGGAGCCACACTGGTGAATAATTTGGATGGCATCTTTTTGCTTAGGGGTAATATCTTTATCACGTTCCAAGATTTGAGCGTATCCCAGAATCCCGTTAAGGGGTGTGCGGAGTTCATGGCTCATATTGGCGAGAAATTCGCTCTTGGCGTGATTGGCACTATCAGCGGCAACTTTTGCTTCCTTTAGCTCGGCTGTCCGTTCTTCGACTCGCATTTCTAGCTCAGAGTTTGTCTTTTCTAGAGCGGTAAAAGACTCTTGCAGCTGCTGTGCCATTTGGTTAAAAGATTGAGCGAGAAGCTCCAGTTCTTCTATGCCCTCCACTTCAACGTTTTGGTCTAATTGGTTACTGGCGAAGTCCGAGGTGGCGGCCCGCTTGGCTAATGCTCCAGATGCTTTGCTCAAACGGAGAATGGGACGGGTAATCCAGCGGGCGGTGAGGATTCCCAGAAGGGTAGCTAGCACCAAAGCTAAAAGACACAGCAGGATAGTGGTACGGGTATTGGCATTGATTTGCTTCATAAAATCGTCTTCTGAAACAACCACCACAATCACCCAATCCAACCCATGAGTGTCAGCAAAGGGTGTCACCTGTAGGAATTGGCGCTTGCCATCAATTTTAAAGTCGAGCTGCTGAGTGCCCTTAATTCGGCTAAAGTCGCCAAAGCGTGCTATTAAATACTGTGCCGTGAGACGAGTTAAACCGTTGCTGCTCTCTCTGGCGTGAAGCCGTCTGTGTTTCTCCTTTTTTTCCCCCTTGCTAAGGGTAAAGGGCTTCTCACCCGTTGAACTGGCCACTAAATCTCCGGAACGCTCCACAATAAATGTCTGTCCAGAGCGACCAATTTTCAAATCATGCAAAAAGTCGCTGACTTGCGAGAGGGATAGTGTCGCATTAGTGACTCCAAGCAAGGTGCCTGTCCTGTCGTCGTAGAAAGGTCGGGCAGCACTGATGGCCAGTGACGGTGAGGAAAAATACGGGTAAATCTCACTCCAAGTTAGTTTACTCGCTTTCACAGCCGCTTTATACCAGGGGCGAGTTCGAGGATCGAAGGTTTTTTTAACCTTAATTAGTTTGGCGCGATTCCCTTGGTTATCCGTGGCATAGGTATGATAATTACCGCCGGTAGACTTGTCCACAACTCGAATCACCAGCGTACCATCATCAAGGCGGTCAACCGACCGAATTTCTCCCTGTTCATTACCAAAAGCGATCGGACGAAGGGACTTAAACAACTGCATTTGGTGCCAGAAGTGACGTTCCAAGCTGCCTGAGTCCTGTAAATTCAACTGACCAAGACGAACAGCATCAGCGTTAATTTGAGCGACTATTTGTGGTGTCTCCATGTATGTGGTAACGTGTTGCAGAATGCGACCTGTGACTTCCTTTCTCAACTGGGTGGCAAGGTCATTGACATCTTTCTGTCCGTTGCGTAACGATAGCCACCCTGTTAGCCCCACAGCGGCAAAGATTTGCAGGACGAATGGCACCACTAAGACGAGGTATAGCGGGATTTTTCGCTTGGTTTTTGAAATTGCATGCTCACTTGTTAGCGGCGTCATGGTGGAGTCATTTTAGCTTTTACAGGACATACGCAACACCTGAGTGTCATGCTGAACGAAACCCTTCACTTCGTTTGAGGGCAGGCTCCGTGTAGTGAAGCATCTCCCAGATTCTTCACTTCGCTATCGCTGGGTTCAGAATGACATAATTTCGTTAAGATGCGTAAGTCCTGTTTTAGTGGAATGCTACGAAGATAAACATAAGTTGGTAGCTAGAATCTCAGAACTTTGGTAGCTGATACGGACTATTTGTCCCTTCACCAAAGTGAAATTCACTCTTAGCGTTACACAACTAACAATAGATTTAGGTAAGACGAGCTACGCTTCCATACTTTGAGTAATGCAATAGTGGTACTGGCTCTAAGCTATTACACATTTAACTTGCATATTTACCTGATGGTTTTTTGTCAGTAGTCAGTTGCAACAAACAACTGACTACTAACTACTGACAGAGAACCTGACTCAGGTATTGGTGGTTCCTACGGTGCTGTTGCTCAGTTGACTTTCACACCCAGCGATCGCCTTGGTATAGGTTTAGCATATGTGCGCTCTTACAATAGGCGGGATACAGGAACTGGGAGCGATCACCCCTACCTTTCCTAGCCTCCGCAACCACCTCAATAAGAATGGCACTTTAATCTTTATTACCCTAATTATTTTAGCTTCCAGCTAACAGCTATCACTTCGTGATTAGAGCAGAAATTCTAGTTGAGAAGCCTCTCTCACATCATTCGGATTGCCGTAGTTTTTGACGGCAAATTCTATTTGTAATAAAAGCCGATCTTTACTGCCAGAAGGAGTTCCCTTGTGGAAGCAACCTGTATCTTCTACAAATCCAAAACCCGCTTTTCCGCAGATTGGTACTATATTCTTATAGCCGTAATACTTAGTAATTTCTTG
>DATNPI010000395.1:0-17433 GCA_036703325.1 Coleofasciculaceae cyanobacterium | reverse complement strand
CTCAGATGTTGAATCAGAAAGCGCTTCTTGAGGAATGGGAATTGGGAAAGAGGTTGTTTCCAAGGAGTCGTCTTGAGGAACTTCAGCAACGACTGTATCGACTTCTTGACCGGCACGACGCACTTTGTAAACCATACCAGCAACAAACAAGCCGGCTACCGCCGCCATGCCAGCACCGATAATCCCCATATTGTTATTGTTGGTGTCCGTAGTATCATCCAACTCCGTGGAGGACAAAGTAGGTGAGTCTCCTCCAATAGTACTGGGAGTGGTACTATTATCCCTTCTAAAAGGGCATGGGCCAGCCTGAGCAGGATTCATTGAAGCAAGAAACACACCACCGCTGAGGGTAGCAGCGGTAAGGATGGCAGCCAGAGCAAAAGGCTTCTTTATCATGATTTTACAATCAGAGGAATATTTTGAAGGGATTATGAAGCATACATAAGGCAATTGCAGCATAAAATGTTACAAAAATCAAGCAAATGTTCTCTGCGGAGTTCAATTGCTGTCAATTTTTGCCTCCAAGGTAGATACAAATTCTGCGACTACCGGAAAGTGATCGGACGGCCAAATTCCCTGCTGTTGCTCACTGTCTACCTTCACTTGCTGTAGACTGAACCGACTGTCATAGTAAATCGTATCGATCGCCACAAATGCTTTACCTGTAAAGTCATGGAAGCTCAATTGATGCTCTAATTCAACATCAGCAAGGGCATCGTTGAGGTAAATGCCATTCGGTAAGGGACGCTTCAACGCTTCCCGTGGAACCGTGCCGGGAGCCGCATTAAAATCACCTGTAAGAAACGTATAAGTCTCTGCTGGCTTGAGGTGATTTAAGCGATCGCGTATCAACATCACCCCCAGTTCTTGTGCCTTGGGACTTTTGTAGTCGAGATGGGTGTTAAAAACTGTTACAGTTTTTTCCTCACCCGCAACAGCAAATACAGCCGAGCTAGCCATACGCGGGATAGGATTGCCCCAATCTGAACTAATGCTGCCTGGGATTTCGGGAGTATCGCTCAAGAAAAAATCACTGTTTACAAGGCACCTCAACCGCTGAGTACGGTAGAAGATGGCACAATGTTCACCTGTTCCATTGCCAATGCGCTCGTTCCCTACACTTTGGTAGTTGGGTAGTAACCGATGCAAGTCAAGCAACTGGTGTGCCATTCCTTCCTGAGTGCCAATAATATCCGGTGCATGGTGGGTGATGAGCGCGGCTACTGCCTCTTTCCGCACTGTCCAGGCATTGTCACCAGGGTCAGGCTTGTCATAGCGCAAATTTAAGCTCATGACCTTAATTTCCATGCTTGGGATTGTAACCTCGTACCAAGTTGCGTTTAGATATCTTACCTTGTCTCCCTTGACCTCCTTGTGCCTGTTGTCGCTCTTATCTCCCTTGTCCCAACAGCCAAGTGATAGCTTTGAGCGCAACTCCGTATCAACCGCCAATGTTCAGCGCCATCAAGATAAAGCGCAGTACAAAGATGCCAGCTAGAATCCACACAGCAAGACTGGTTTCATGGGCTTTGCCCTGAAAAACTTTAATTAGAGGGTAGGTAATGAAACCAATCGCTAACCCTTCTGCAATGGAGTAAGTCAAAGGCATCAGCAGAATTATTAAAAACGAGGGAATTGACTCAGCGGGGTCATCCCAACGAATGAACCGGACATTCCCCGCCATCAAAACACCGACAACGATTAGTGCTGGTGCCGTAGCAAAAGCGGGAACTGCTGCTAGCAATGGAATAAAAAACACCGACAGGGCGAATAAGGCAGCGACAACGACAGACGTAAACCCAGTACGTCCTCCCTCCGCAACTCCTGCCGCTGACTCAATGTAGGTAGTAACGGGTGAAGTGCCCAGCACGGCTCCAATTGTGGTGCCACAGGCGTCAGCAATCAACGTTTCACCAGCACGAGGCAGTTCACCCTTTTCGTTAATGTATCCTCCTTGTATGCCTACTCCTGACAAGGTGCCAACTGTATCAAATAAATCCACAAACGCTAAGACGAAGACGACGGCAAGCAAATCCCAGAGATTTGTCTGACCAAGTCGGCCGAGTCCGACGACCGACTGACCCAGCAACTCTCCAGGCCACTGGGGGAAGGCAATGATTCCTTGAGGCCAGGGAGTCACACCAATAATCCATCCGAGTAAGGCGGTGGCTAAAATTCCCCAGAGCAGCGCTCCTTTAATACGGCGAGCGACTAAGGCGGAGGTAATGAGAATGCCTGCGATCGCCATCAAAGTCGGCGGCTGACTTAAGTCGCCCAAAGCTGTTTTAGTAGCCGGATTAGCAACAATTAAACCCGCCCCTCCAGTCTTTGGATCACCCGCCAAGGCGATATAGGCAAGAAAGAAGCCAATGCCAGCAGCCGTCGCTTGCTTGAGGCATTCTGGCACAGCATTGACAACGTAAGTGCGAATATTCGATACAGTCAGGCCAATAGTTAGTAGCCCTTCAAGTAACACGGCTGTAAGAGCCACGCGCCAGTCAATCCCCAGACCCTTGACAATTGAGAAAGCAAAAAAGGCATTCAATCCCATGCCGGGAGCCATCGCAAAGGGATAATTGGAGACTAAACCCATGAGTAGGGATGCGATCGCACTGGAAATAGCCGTAGCAATTACCAGCTCACTGAATAAATCCTGGGGCTGTTGCAAAAAAATGGCATTCGACAAAATCCCAGGATTGACTGCCAGAATATATGCCATCGTCATAAAGGTGGTGATACCCGCTAGCACTTCTGTCCGGATATTCGTTCGGTATTCTTCAAAATTAAAGAAACGAGCGATCGCACCCTGCAACCCTGTAGGTGGCGGTGGAGAATAGGGTTCAGGACTGGAACCGGATTCGCGATCGCTCAACTCATTAACTTCTCTATTACTCATGTCTGTAGTCCAAAATATACTGCACCTAGAGTAAGGTCTAATTGAGTAACGTTTGGAATGAGGAGACACAGTTCTCAAAAAGCTTTTGAGCTATAAACGTTGTTTTATGAATTTTTCTAAAAACCTGTCCAACTCATCTGTCCCCTGGTTTGGCATCGGCATGACCGCTATCTTCGTAACCTCAATTGCTCTACGCTTTTGGGGACTAGGTCGATTTAATACCTTAGTGTTTGATGAAGTTTACTATGCCAAATTTGCCAACAACTACTTAACCGGGACACAGTTTTTTAACGCTCATCCGCCATTGAGCCAGTACATCATCGCCATTGGTATGTGGCTTGGCTCTCACATTCCCTTTGCGCCGGATACAATCAACAGCTTGACAGGGTCCCTGCGTTCCACTTGGAGCTACCGCTGGCTGAATGCCCTAACTGGCTCATTTATTCCCTTAGTGGTTGCTGCACTTGCCTATCAGCTAAATCGGCGTCGCCGCTTTGCCTTTATTGCTGCTCTCTTTGCTGCCACTGATGGTCTATTCCTGGTGGAATCCCGCTATGCTCTGAACAACGTATATCTGGTCATCCTAGGATTACTCGGTCAGTTGTTCTTCTTACTGGCACTAGGGAACCAAGGGATGAAGCGTTGGAGGAATCTTGCCCTCTCTGGTGTCTTCTTCGGAGCCTCAGCTTGTATCAAGTGGAATGGCTTGTGGTTCCTCTTGGGAGCCTATATGGTTTGGGCAGCAGCTTGGGTGATGCAGTGGATGCGATCGCACCAAAGAAGAACACAACCGCAGAAGAGAAATGCTCCTACTTCCCAATTAAGACTCAGGAGTACAGACGCATTAACCAAGCAAGGGGTTAGCGAAGCGGAACCCTTAGAGTCAGCCTACAGTAGCGTCTCTAAAGACTCCAGAGTGATGAAGACGCCGCTGCAAAACCTGACTCAGTTGAACGTCCTCCACTTTCTGTGGAATTTTGCCATTATCCCGGTTCTTACCTACAGTCTCCTTTGGATTCCTCATTTGAAGATGAATCCAACACCCGGATTCTGGCAAGCGCAAAAAGAGATTTTGACATTCCACGAAAAAATTGGCAGTGGCCCTGAAGTACATCCTTACTGTTCCAATTGGTACAGCTGGCTCTTAATGTGGCGTCCGGTTGCCTACTTCTATCAGACAGCTCGTAACACAACGGAGCAAGTGCCAGCTTATCCACCCTTGCCCGGTGGTGTCGGTAAAGTGATTTATGATGTTCACGCCATGGGAAACCCTATCCTTTGGTGGCTATCGACGGCAGCAATGGTCTTGCTGCTGGTGCTGCTGATTCAACGCTTCCTAGAAGGAGGTGCTTGGAAATCTCCCCCAACTTTCCACACCTGGATTGGCCTGTATTTGGTTCTTAACTGGCTGGCGAATTTGTTGCCTTGGGTGAGAGTGACTCGCTGCACGTTTCTCTACCACTACATGGGAGCCTCTGTTTTTTCTGGATTAGCACTAGCTTGGCTAGTTGACCGCTGGTTGCAAAGTACTCAACCTCACTACCGAAGTGCTGCTGTCACTACACTCTTTTTAATCCTGCTGGCTTTTGTTTTCTGGTTACCAATCTACCTAGGTCTTCCCTTATCGGGTACAGGTTATCAATTCCGGATGTGGTTCAAATCTTGGATTTAGGACTCTTGGGCTTGACCGAGACTTACCTTTATTGACATCCTCTCACCGCTAAAACATCGGCGGTACTTACCTACGGAACCCGATATTTGCCTTGTTTATAGCGGGAGCCTTCTGCCCGACATTAAAGGTAAACCTGGTAGATTGCGGATATCGAGAGTCTGAAGCACTGTCGCTAACTATCGATGACATCAAGGGCGGTCGATACACGCGGAGCGCCTGAATCGGCACAATCGCGTTTTTGTCGGGGATAATTTCAAGCGTGTGTTTGGAGTTGCTCAGGTTCTGCGCCAACGTCGTGAAGTACTCTCGGGCCGGGTCTTCAATCTTCGGCGCAACGTATTCATCAACAAACATCGGTTTAACCTGCCACTTGATCTCAAAGCCTTTTGGGGTCGGCTTACCGGAGTATTCACGGGCGTTTTTCAGCCACCAGTTCCTAGGTTCGATGACAATACGACCGGAGTTGGACACGAACTTCCGATCATTGACGCCACTCCCGTCAAATCCTGTCTTCGAGCCGAAGACCTCAAACTTAAACTTACTGGCGTCGTCGTCGATCTTGGTAATGCGCGCCGTCCAATCTTCTACGATGAGCGCCTTGTCCCAAGACACTTGGATGATCGCTGGCCAATCAACGCCCACAGCGTCACTCGGTCGCGTGATGGCATAGAGTTCAGGAAATTCGGAGGGTTTCTTGCCATCAATCAGTATGCGTGCGGAAGCAGAGTTACCGTCGGTAGGTTGGGCTGCAATAGCATCTACACGGTTGCCCTCAAATTCCAGAACAAGCTTGCCATCTTTCCACTGCACGTCGGTTCCAACGAGGTAAGTTCGCACCAAGTTCTTCCACAAGTTGGTGGGGAACTTTGGGTTGTACCGCAGGTGTGGCTTTACGAGAGATGCCAGCAGGAAATTGCCATTATCGTTGAGGTGGACATCGTCGGAGAGCAGATTTTTTGGAAACAAATGGTTGTCTTTCAAGTATCGCTTCCAGGGTTCGCGGATTTCGATTAATTCGCATCCATACTTATCTGCAAGCTTGGCCAACCACTCGGTGGAATGGTAGTCGTGCCACTTGTAGCCCCTAAGCTGTTCTGGGTCGTCAGCGTTAGTACCTGTCGGTAGCCAAGTGACGTGGTCGGAGTGAAAAGCAATTTCGGCGGTCGTGCGGCGGCGCAGGTTGGCGATGATTGCCTCATAGTCCTCATCTTCCCCGTAGACGTGGAAGATCATCAGATCGGGATAAAAGGGGTACAGGTCGTGTTCGGCAGGACGAATTAGCACCGGAGCTGCAAATCCCCCGATGGCACGATTCTCGATGACCAGATCCGCGTAGGGGAAGCGTTTCTTCAGGTCATTTGCCACGTCAAGCCACCACTTTTGCTTCGTGATCGATTGACCGTAGAAAAGAATCCGCACGGGGTGGCGGTGTTCTGGGGTGCTGGTAGCTAACAGCGTCATGGTACGCTGAATCCTGGCACCAAAATTAGAGTCATCCAGAGCCGGGGCAGGTGGGGCAAATGACTGATTCTCGTCCGTCAATCCTATCCTCGAAGCAGACAGGAAAACCAAAGACAGGAAAACCAAAGACACTAAAAGCCTCAACAAATGCCGACGACCAAGTCGCCCTCCAAACACTCTTCCCTGGGTCGCCATAGCATTACTTGAATGAAAGCAAGCGCGATTATATTTGCAAAAGCAGTTTGTGGCAATGATTGTGGATAAACACAGGGAAGGAAAAGCTTACTCCTCACCTGTCACGACGAACAAACAAAGCGCGATAGACGGGTTCGCCGCGAGAGATTGTGGAGTTTTCTCGCTCAGTGGCAACTGGTAAGGGGTTGGTTGCTAGCCAGGTATCTGTGCCTTGCCTCTGGAAGGCTGGGTGAGCATCAAAGCGATCGCGCATCTCTACAGCCACCGCTTCGATATCCGACTGAAGAAAAACAACTCCTCCAACCGTCAGATACGTGGCTAGGGTATCCACTAATTCTGGCTGTACCACACGTCGTTTCGCTTGTCGCTTTTTGAACCAAGGGTCAGGAAATTGGATAGTAACACGCTGTAACGTCCCGGCAGGGAAAGAGCTAAGCAGCGGTGGTAAGGAGTTATTGACGTTGCAAAACAAAAAGTGGAGATTGCTCAACCCCAACTCCGAAACCATAGCATTTGCCTGCTCTACCAAAGGCTCCCGAATTTCTAACCCCAAAAAATTCCAGTTGGGTTGTAGCGTCGCCATACTCATCAAAAACTCGCCTCTGGCACAGCCAATATCCAGATGCAATGGTTCTAGTGGTTGAGCATAAACTTTCTCCCAATCAGGAGGACTCAGCGGCGTCTGGTATTTCTTACTGAGTGGATTAACGTGTTGGCGAACTCGGACTCTTGGCAAATGAAAGTACCTCCTGACTTTCTTACTTCCTAACCAACAATAGGCACAATAGGCGTATCCTTCAAATTAATACAGATGAAGCATTTGAGCGAGCGTACTGTAATTACTGGCCTTATGGGGTTCCAGTTTGTAGCCCTATTGCTTATAGCCTTCTTAACTCTTAACTACTTTCGCTTAGAGCACCTTACCGACCTAAAGCTATACTACAATTTCTCACTTAGTTTAATGCAGGGTCAGTTTCCCTACCGTGATTTTCCGCTAGAGTATCCGCCGCTAGCCTTATTACCGATAGTCTTGCCACAACTTTTTAATCCATTTGGCTTTCGGGGATATGTAGTACTGTTCTTTGTTGAGAATGCTTTATTCTGCATTTTAGTAGCATGGGTGCTTTGGCGAATTGCATCTAGCCTGCGATTTCGACACCGATCTATGCAGGTCTTAGTCTCTTATGTGCTACTTGTAATTGTCAGTGCACCACTGCTACCTTGGCGTTATGACTTGTTTCCTGCACTGCTGACACTGTTGGCGCTGCTGTCTGTTGTCGCAGGTCATCCCGTACTAGTAGGCGACCAAAGAAGTTTTAAGAGGCTGTACACGCGAGAAACCGGGTTTCCCCGAACTCTTCAAAATCAATTTAGCGGACTACTGGTAGGTTTCTGGTTGGGACTTGGCATTGCTGCCAAACTATACCCAGTCGTGTTGCTACCAATCTTTAGCCTTTATTATCTTGTCAAGCGAGAATACCTTACTCTATTGCGAGTAATTTTAGGAACTTTTGTGACAACGGGTCTAATTTTGTTGCCATTTGCTCTAGTTGGATCGGAACGCTTCCTCTCATTTCTAAAGTACCATCAACATCGGGGTTTACAATTGGAGAGCTTGTCCTCTGGAGTAATCCTACTAATTAATAAACTTGGTGGAACAGAGGTTCAGCTGATTAATAACTATGGAGCCGCTCACCTGATTTCACCTCTAGCTGATAATGTGCTGAAGTGGTTACCTTTTACTTTTCTATTTATGTTTGGGGTGGTAATCCTTAGTTGCTTCAACTGCTTTCGGAGGGAACACGCAAGGCTCGGCACCGTTACAACTGAAAGCTTGGTTGCTTATGTCACGGTTACACTGCTAATCTTTATTGCCACTAATAAAGTTTTCTCACCCCAGTACATTATTTGGCTACTGCCCTTTGCACCGCTCCTACGTTTACGGCAGATAGGATTGTTTATAGTAATTTGCATTGCAACCTTCCTTATCTTTCCATTTTTCTATTGGAAACTCATAAATCTGGATCTGGATCTTATACTACTTTTAAATCTGCGTAATATTTTGCTAGTCACGCTCATGTTTTGGCTGCTGGGAGAACGTTCTATAGCCTCAGCCGAGAAAAAAGGATAAAGGCTGAACGCCGATTAATTAGATAATTATCGGTGTTAAGCAAGGGTTTATATTCGGTTCTTGACACGGAGTAAGGACGTATACAATACACCTATTCTGGAAAAATTTGCTGTGAATTGCATTCAACTGTGAAAAAAAGGGCAAACAACGTGCCTGTTCTGCTGATAAATTTTGATAGTATTCGACAAAAAAAGTACGTTTTTTGAGGAATTGGAGGGTCAAAGAATGAGTTTAAACTTTCGTTTTGCAGTAGTAAGCGACCTGCACATTGGGCTGCCCCACACTATCTGGGAGAATCCCAGTCGGTTTCATCTGGTGGAAGTCAGTATTCCCGCCCTAGAGCTTATTTTGGATCATTTGCAGCAGCAGCAGCTGGATTTCCTGCTGCTACCAGGAGACTTGACTCAGCATGGGGAACGGGAAAATCATGCCTGGTTGCAAAAACGGTTGAGCCAGCTACCTTTTCCGGTTTACGTTGTACCGGGAAATCATGATGTCCCAAATTTGCTGCCAGATGAACAATTGATTGGACTAAAAGATTTTCCCTACTACTACCATGAATGTGGCTATAACAATCCAGAGCAGCTGTACTACACCTGTGAAGTGCTGCCGGGGGTGCAGCTGATTGGGCTGAATTCTAACGACTTTGATGATTCTGGTAAACAGCTAGGGCGTCTGGATGACGAGCAATTAGCATGGCTTGAGCAGGTGCTGCCACAACTCAAGGATAAGTTGGTGCTGGTGATGATACATCACAATGTTTTGGAGCATCTACCCGGTCAAACTCACCATCCGATAGGTCGGCGGTATATGTTGGACAATGCTCCAGTGCTGCGGAAAATCCTCAAGAAAGCTGGCGTAAATCTGGTATTTACAGGTCACTTGCACGTTCAGGATGTCGCCTACCATGAGGGCATCTACGATATCACGACGGGTTCATTAGTTAGCTATCCTCACCCCTACCGGATATTGCAGCTACGAACGGATGACCAAGGAAACAGATGGTTGCAGATTGAGTCTTATCACGTTGAGTCAGTGCCCGGTTGGGAAAATCTGCTACACACATCACGAGAGTGGATGGGCGATCGCTCTCATCCGTTCATGCTTAAGCTCCTCACCGCTGAACCATTAAATTTACCAGTCGCAGACGCTGAAAAACTCGTCCCCAGTCTACGCTACTTCTGGGCTAACATTGCTGCCGGTGACGCCCTGTTTGACTTCCCAGATTTTTCCCCAGCTACTCGCCGCTACTTCGAGGCATTTAGCGCTACCAACAGCGATGGGAAACCTCTCCTCATCGACAACCATACAACCCTGCTGCTTTAAGTGGTTATTCGTTGTTGTTGTTTGTTGTTTGCTAAGGGAGTGTCCAAAAACAACTGGGTTATTTGGGTTACAAAGGACAACTGACAACGAACCCGATATTTTCTTTGGAGAAGGAGTAATTCTTGGACGACTCCTAAGAACCAACAACGAATAACTAACAACCAATAACCAACTACGGTTGACGACAAATCCCAAAGACTGAGGTGTAGCCATGCAGAAAAGTATTGCCGCCCACGGGACCAATCTCTCCATTGCAGAAGAAGCCACCTAGCTGAGTGCTGTTCAGGTAGCGGTGGAAAAGTTGGGAATCAAAATTAGGCTTACCGTAAAGTCCTTCGCCTCGCCCTAGACAGGAAAACATCAAGGCACCAACAGCATCTGTGCTTTTAGAGGCTTCTTTTTGATACTGCTGGAGAAGCAGTTCCAAGTCTTCCTCTGAGGTACGAGCATCGCGCAGGTGGAACTGGATGCGCTGACCCGGTCGAATGAGAGCACCAATTGCGATCGCCCCAACTCTTGGATCTACTCCCAATAAATTGCGGATGAGGAAGTCTCCGTGACCCAGTTGCTGTTTAAACTCATCTCGGGCAACGCCCACAAATAAGGAATGTTGGGCTAACTGTCTGTCTTCCTCACTCAGGCTTTGGATTAAATCTCGCAGGATTTCCAAAGGAAGGCGCGACTTAGCTTCACTCGTTGTCATGTTGGTGCTATCCTGCTCTGTCAGCTCCAGCAGAATATTGCGCTCCACTTTCGTCACCTGATAAGGTTGACCAATCGGACGACAGCCTTGCGCCACAATCGTTTCTAAAACAATGTTGCCGGTCAAAGCAACCCCAACCGTTCCGTCGCGATATAGAGACGGAACCTGCTGCCTTTCTTGCGAGGAATAAAACAAGCCACTCTGGACACTCATAGCACCAGCACTTGCCAGCCCTCCTACCTTTGCCGACCCTGGATAAGCAAAATCTAACCCTTGGAGTAAGTCACTCACTCCAGAGGAGAAAGGCTCGGCTAACAAAATGAACTGGGGTTGTTCTTGAGGTAAGACGCCGATTAAGTCCACCCAAGCGCTTGGAGGACTATCCAAATCAGGCAAGCTGTCAGGCGGGATATAAAAAGCATGGACGCCGACATCAGGCAGATGAGCCAAGCTGAGGCTCAGGGCTGGCGTTCCTTCAACTTCTTGCACCTCCCCCTGGGCATTCATCCCAATAATCCCGCTCCCACCGCAGCCAATGAGTACCGGCACCGATAAGCGTTCCTGAAGTAGAGGCATTACGCGAGAATATTCACTAGCGTAGGCAGAGGAGATAAACACCAAACCCAAATCGGCTGGCATCGCCAATGACTGCTCAACGCGGTCTACTACTTCCGCGATCGCTGCTTCCAAAGATGGACGAGTTGATAGGGCATTTGCCCACTTAATCGGATTAGCCATTGGTTTTACCAAATTCACTCCCGCTCCCGATGTGTATTGGGGGGATTGGCAACTACATTAAAGCCTAATGATAACTCCAACACATAACTCCAAAGGTATAAGTACCAACAACTGCCATTCTTTATCAGCGTGTCGTGCGCTCAGTTGTGGCACGGAATCCTTAACATAAGTTAATATATAAGTGTTAAATCAGTTGCGTGTAAACTGAACATCGGTAAGTCAGGATGAGCAAAATCTTAAAAAATAAAGCGAAATCCTGTAAGAGAGATGCTGTTTTGCGATATTACAAAGCTAAGTAGCACTCCACTAGCCGAGTCACTACGCAACATTACCCAATTGGAAATTTCCAAAACGGTCAAATCTAACATAAGAAGTTTTCTGTACTTCAGTACGGTAATTCGGAAAAGGAGAGAAATGAGCGACATTCAAGAAAAAATCGAACAAGAGCGCGAAGCTGCTCGGGCTGTTTGTGATATACAAGGTGCACAATCCGGTGATTGTGCAGCGGCCTGGGATGTTGTGGAAGAACTACAAGCCGAGGCAGCACATCAGCGGCAAAAAGGCAAGCCGAAAAACTCTCTTGAGATGTATTGCGACGCTAACCCCGAAGCAGATGAATGCCGGGTGTACGACGACTAAAGTTCACGCGCCCCACAATCAGACTTGCCATTTTTGGGCACGTCAAGCGAATTAGCAGCTGGAAACCTGATTCAGGCAGTTCTAGCTGCTTGTTTCTTTGGGAATCACTGCTTCTAACCGCTCCACTGCAATAACATAGATTAGAGATCATTTAAGCAACGAGCAATGCAAGAGGCAATCCTTCGACCATTAGTCTGGACAGACTACCGATTAGCAGTTTTGTTTACGGTTATCCTCCCGTTGATTCTGCTCATTTGGGCCTTCGTCCAGAAAGCAGATTCGATGGTGCGCCTATTAATCATCTACTGGCGGGTTTCCAGCCTCTTAGCAATTACGGTTTACATATTGATTGCGCAATGGCCAATTGGTTTTGCTTCTGGATTCTTTGGTCGTATCCTCATTCCCATTTCTCTGTGGTTTTGGATTGATGTAAACGAAGATATTGACGATCAGCCCCAGCGTCCCCTAAAGTTGGCACTGACTGCGTGGCGTTGGGCAATTACGATCTACTGTGCGCTGGGTACTCTAGCAAGTATTCCGTTTCTACATTGTGCATTTGCCCAAGGAGCGATACGAACTCCCTCGTGTCGGGTCTGGTTAGAGCCATCTTTGTTATTTAAACAGTATTTCCATGCCAATTCCACGCCCCAATTTTTAGGTTTTCTAGGGATGACGGGATTATGCATCTACGTTCTGTACTTGAGTTATTTCGTTCTGATTCGGTTGGGCAAGCAGGGTCGCTCGGCGATGGAACAATAAGGTAGAGGGTAAGTTCATTGGTTAGTCGCGATGGCTGATTCTATTGGGCGGCGTCTAGAGCAATACACCATCAAGCGTCCACAGGAAGTCTTGATTGTTACTGCTGAGATTGCGGGTGAAGAAGACCAAATTGCAATTTTCAAAGGCTTTTCTAGTTCTCTGATGCGCCCAACCTCCTTTGATCCAGATGTACCCGTGCTACCACCAGAGGCAAAGATTGTCACGGTAGATCGAGTCGCCAGTCCCTACAACCCTGATGCACCTCATTATCTCCAGCAAGGGCTGACCTGGGAAGCTATGCAACAGTTATTATCCGATGCTGGAGTATGAGTGGCGTTGCTTGCATTTATGAATAGCTAATATAGGTGCAATGAAACCCGTTTTTTGGGTAGACACCCGAATTACGAAATTATGTTAAGTTTGGCTCGTAGGGCAGACAGGATGTCTGCCAATAGCGGAGATACCAACTTCTGATCGGTTACCTCCTTTTTCCCCAACCCACAAAACTTTATAGAGACGTTCCGGCAGAACGTCTCTACGACTAGAAAGAAGGGAAAAGGACATCGAATTACACATTTGAATAAAACTTGGTATCAGATTACACATTTCCTCCAAATTGGTGACTTATCTTCCTGGTCGGCAATTTCATACAAACTTTACACAGAATCACGCGAATTACACCATTCCTTGATAAAAGGATTTATTCCTTTGGGCATAATTATGAGTAATCAAGCAAGTAGCCCGAGCGCAAAAAAAGACATGATTGCACTACAAAACGCTCCGATGACCGCTCAAACCAACTTAAAAGCCCGACAACAATCAGGAATTATATCGGAAAGATCTGCCATCGTACTCTGTGGCTTGGGTGTAGCTGTATTTACTATCCCAATCTTAGTGGTCATTCATGCTCTGAGTGGTTTGTTCTGGGGAGGAGTAACAGTCTATAAGCTACTCAATAACTCCGGATTTGACGGGACAGAAGAGGTTTGAACGACAAGAGTTGAGAGCAGGCTTGTCATCCCGTACCAGTAACAGAGTGATGTCTGCGGCGGAGTTTACTCAATAGCGCCCCATTTTAAGACAATCCGCCCACACACTGCTGAGTGTTAGCCTTCAAGCAGGTATAGACAGTACGCCTAAGGCAGCATACTCCAGAGCCAGAGTGAGTTTGCCAAAAATTTTTATAGAGACTCATTACTTATTTATATTTCATCGCAGCACAGCAACTACTGCTGATAGGACTAAGTATTTTGCCAATATGCCCGAAGTGGGCATTGCCGCGAGATTGCCTAGTTTAGGGCTTCTAGCTAATCCTTATTGCGATCGGATTTCCTTGCTACTGTGCTAAAAGCTAGGATAGGTTATCCTGCTGTGAATACAGATGAACTTTTTTGAGAAATTGAGTGCAGCGATCGCACACAATCAGAGCTTGCTGTTTGTGGGACTCGATCCGAATCCAGAAATGATGCCCAGCGGCTTCTGTACACAAGGGGACACAGGTAGCATCATTGATAACTTGTGGAACTGGCTGCAATACCAAATCACCCAAACCGCTGATTTAGTATGCGCTTATAAGCCGACGCTTGGTTTTTATCAAGCTTTGGGTGCGCCAGGACTGGAACTGTTGCACAAGACGCTAACGGCTATCCCTGCCCACATTCCAATTATTTTGGATGCCAAACATGGTGACCTCAACACTAGTACCGTGTTTGCCCGGACTGTTTTTGAAGAGTGGCAGGTGGATGCAATTACTTTAAACCCTTATGTAGGTCAAGACGAAGTAGCGCCTTTTTTGGTTTACCCGGATAAGGCAGTGTTTGTCCTGTGCTGTACTTCTAATCCCGCAGCGATCGCGTTACAGCAGTATCCCACGGCCGAGACTCCTCTTTACTTGCAGGTAATCAAGGAAGCGAAAAACTGGGGCACTCCCGAACAATTGGGGCTGGAAGTGGGAACCACCAACGCGGATATCCTGGCACGCATTCGTGCCGTTACTCCAGAACGACTTATCCTAGCTCGTAGCATCTGGGCAGAGGGCGGTTGCGACCTTAATCAAATTCTGGCAGCTGGTTTGAATAGCGATGGTGATGGTCTGCTGATTCCTGTTCCCCTAGAGATGTTGGTTAGTGAACATCCAGCTGAGGCAATTGAGTCGCTACGTGAGGAAATTAATCAGGCCAGAAGCCAGATTATTAATGAAGGTGCTGCCTGTGACCTGTGGACGCCTGATGTCTGTTTGCTCGATCAGCATCCATACCAGGATTTGATTTTGCAACTCTATGACATTGGCTGCATTCTGTTTGGTAGCTTTGTCCAGGCATCGGGGGCGACTTTCCCTTACTACATTGACCTCCGCAAAATCATTTCCAATCCCCAACTCTTCCATCAAATGATTAGCGCTTATGCGGATATTCTTCAAGACCTGAACTTTGACCGCATCGCTGGCATTCCTTATGGTTCTTTGCCAACGGCAACTGGGTTAGCGCTGCGCCTTAACTACCCGATGATTTTTCCCCGCAAGGAGGTGAAAGCCCACGGCACCAGGCGCGTCATCGAGGGGAACTTCCAGCCTGGGGAAACGGTTGTGGTTGTTGATGACAGTCTCATTAGCGGCAAAAGTGTAATGGAAGGGGCCGAGAAGCTTAAGTCAGGTGGGTTGAATGTCCAAGATATTGTGGTTTTTATGGATCATGAACAAGGGGTCAAGGACAGGCTTCGGGAAAATGGTTATCGGGCACATTCAGTGTTAACGATTTCTGAAATTACAGAAACCCTGTATAAAGCAGGGCGCATCAATGAGGAGCAATTCGAGACGTTAGCACAAAGCGATTGAGCGACGCGAAGACAGTACCGCTTTGCCTCGCTGGACTACGTCCCACTGCGTTAGCGTTCAACATACCGACCTCCACGCGATAAGCGTTTAGAACACAGCTACGGGCATTCATACCGAGGCCGCAGCAACGGCTTGTCAAAACGCCCGATAAATCTTTCTCTTGCCGGTCACCTTCCAATTCACAACCAGCAGACTCAGGAAGCTTGGCAAATCAGCATAAAATCCCTATTTAGTAACACTAATCCATAAAATAAGTATTTATACCGTTTAAAAACAGATGTAGCCAGCCCGTGAAGCTATCTATTTACCACACCCCTGAACTGACTCCAACAGATAAAGTCCCAGACTGTGCGATCGCGATCGATGTTCTACGAGCCACAACCACGATCTCTACAGCATTGAACGCGGGTGCTGAGGCTGTCCAAGCCTTCAGCGATATGGAAAAACTGATGCAAGTCAGCGAACAGTGGCCAGCTGACAAACGCCTTCGCGCTGGAGAACGTGGCGGTGCAATGGTCGCTGGTTGCGACTTGGGTAACTCTCCCCTCGATTGCACACCAGAACGGGTACAGGGACGCCGATTGTTCATCAGTACCACAAATGGCACTCGTGCTTTACAGTGTGTACAGAATGCCCCAGTCGTTCTAGCCGGTGCGTTGGTGAATCGTCAGGCAGTAGTGCAGTATGTTGTGGCACAACAGCCAGAGACAGTGTGGCTTGTGGGATCAGGTTGGGAAGGCAGTTTCTCGCTAGAAGATACGGCTTGTGCGGGTGCGATCGCTTACAGCATCCTAGGACAACTCAACACTCCATTAGACGAACTAGCAGGGAATGATGAAGTGATTGGTGCGATCGCTCTCTACTCTCAGTGGAAAGACCAGTTATTAGAGATGTTCCACCATGCCAGCCACGGAAAACGCCTTTTACGCCTCGACTGCCAAGCCGATTTAAAATATTGCGCCCAGACTGATATTTTGGATGTCCTACCCATCCAGAAAGAACCAGGACTTTTGGTCAAAAATGACTAATTCATCTCCACTCTGGTGAATCACAGCAATGCAGGGGTGATTTTGTGAGGCTTGGTGAGGTTGCTGTAATTGGTAAGAGTGTGAGAGAGGCGTTTGATTTTCCCCCGGATTTCTGGGATATCAAACCCCTCGGTTGTGTAGTTCACCATATTCACAGCGGCAAACCCTTCTGCTAGCACAGGTGGGAAATCCTGGAGGGATTTGAACATACTTTCGATGACGCCATCTGGCACTTGGCGATCGCGTTTCTGGTTCCAGGCCTTGCAGGTTTCCAGGGGAGTAGTGAGGTGCCATGCCATCCAGTGAACAGTTTCACCACCCCTGTCCCCCTTTTTAAGAAGGGAGTAACAGTGAGAAGTCTCTAAAGCCCCCCCTTGATCAGGGGCGGTTGGGGGGATAAGAGAATTGAGCTGCATCAGCAATTCCATCCGCCAGTCTCGTTTGGCATTGGTAGCATCATAAATGACGGGTTGATTAGATGCGATCGCACTCCGGATTTGGGATAAGACTTGTGCTTCAATCGCTGACCAGTCGCCCTGAATACTTGCATTGCCGTAGAGTGCTTCACGGATTTGGTCAGTAGAGACAATTCTATAATTACCCTCTTTTGCCAATAGTGCCGCGAGGGTAGATTTGCCGCTACCAGGACAACCAATCAGAAAGTGACAAATGAGAGGCGTGAACATCGTGGGATAAAGGGTCAGGATCTATTCATCACGACTTACGCAATCTGCGGGAGGTAGAGCTTTTCCCCCCAACGTTGGGGGGTTAAGGGGGCGAGTAAGTAAGTCCTATTCATCCTAAAACAAGGAAAGGAACACCAACCAAACGTGCAGTAGGTAAAAATAAACAGTGAAGATGAGGTAAAGTAAATTCCGCCTATCCGTCAGTACCAAGTGCACCCGTCAGCCTCCCGTTTTATGACTTACTTTCGCCAAAACATCAACGCCATGTCCGGTTATGTGCCTGGTGAGCAGCCGCCACCAGACACCAAAGTGATTAAATTAAACACAAATGAGAATCCTTATCCCCCTTCACCTGCGGCGTTGAAG
>DATNPI010000753.1:0-7252 GCA_036703325.1 Coleofasciculaceae cyanobacterium | reverse complement strand
AGTGCTGAACGAGGACTTAATTGGGACAGATTGAGTGAAGACGATCGGGATGTGTTGCAAAGGAAGTTGCTACACAAGAAGTAGGTGAACCGGAATAACTCAAGATAGTTATTCACAGGAGTTAGGGGCTGGGGGCTAGAGTACCCCACACCCTTGACAAAAGAAGTATGAAGCGTGAAGGCTGAAAAGCCTACAACATTTTTGGTACAAGCCTCGCCCAAGAGTAGGCGAAAAACAAAAAATGGCTTTCAATATTTAAGCCCCGCTCAAGAGTAGGTAGGGTATTTTAATACTTCATACTTCATACTTCAGCCTTCAGTACGCTTTTGTTCGTCACAAAACTATTTCTGCTCAAATACATACTGCTGTGCTGTACGCCAATAGCGAGAGAAGCGCTTGAGGTCAATATAGCCGTCGTAGTTCACAAATGGCTCTGGCGACCACACTTCAACCTCTACTGATAGTGCATCTTCAATTGCATCGCAGATCACCTCAAACCGGGGACTAGGACTGTCTGCCGTCGCTACGCCGTCGGCACCGTGTTCTTTAGCAAATGCGACCACTTCCGCCGTCACATTGCCGCGCCGAATTGTTACCGGCAGTTCTAGCAAACACTCATAAATAAAGGCAATTCGCTTTAGGCTAATCTGCCATTCTTCCAGCAATGCCTCATCCCAAACCCAAATCGCTGGAGCATCGGGATAGGTTTGCAGCGCAGGGCCTTTGGGACTAAGACAGTCACCATGCACCCAGACAATCGGTTTTTCCATCAGTTTTAATTCAAAAGTCAAAACTATTTATCTACCGCCGCTTTTTCGGGCGCTGAAAACTTCTACTACCGCCGCTACGGTCAAATGACTCAGCTTTTGGAAACAGTCGCTGCTCTATTTGTTCATAGCTGCCCTCGAAGTCACACTTGCCATAGAGCGGGCACTTTTGACAATATACGCCATTTGTGTATTTCTCCAGATTTTCACGGTTGAAGAAATAAGGCTTGTGGCTGAAGGTGCTGGCAACCCACTGCCAAGAGAGGTTGTTGCTAGCTGGGTCACCATCGAGGAGATGCTGTAAAAACCAAATCGCCCCAGTCTGCCAACGAACGTGCCGCCAATGCACCAGGTAAGCTGCAAGCCACATCCGTTGATGATTGTGCAGATAGCCCATCTCCCGCAATTGACGGCTGAAGCTATCAATGCAAACCATCCCAGTTGTGCCCTCTTCAACGTCAGCTGGCAGTTCAGGAGTATATGTTTCGGCGGTGTAGCCTGTTTTGTATTCTTCCTGGTTTTTCCAGATACCGTCACCTTTTTCGGCATATAGCCGCTGCCAGTAGTCCCGCCAACCCAGCTCATTGATTAATTTCTCGCTATTCTCTGGGTTTTGCACTTTACCTAGTACGAAATCACGCACTTCTGCCAGACTCAAAACCCCATAACGGATATAAGGTGATAGCTGCGTCACTTTTCCATTCAGGAAGTTGCGTGATTTCGCATACTGGGCTGGGTCTACTTTCTCTAGTGCTGCCTCTGCTGCTTGACGCCCCCCTACTATCTGGCTGATGTGGTCATCTCGGTCTACAGCCGCTGGGAATTGTTCGCGGACGTAGGCAATCAGCTCGTCGCGACTGGCAAAGTCCCGCCGCATATTGTGATTGTTTGTTTCGCTCATTTTGCAATTCTATCGACAGCTGCTTTAAATTGCAGAACGGAAGCGCGAGGTGTTTTTAGATGATACTGGTATCCACTTCCTCATGGAGTGGATACCAGTATCATCCGTCTTCTTGAAGCCCAGACGTTCATAGAGACGCAGAGCGGGGTTGAACTTCACGACAAAAAGGCGGACAGGCTTTCTCTCTTGTGAGGCTTCGGCAAGCAGGTTCTGAATCAGCGAGGTTCCGATTCCCCTGTTTCGATGTTCCGGGAGCAGGGTGATATCGACTAGCCGAATCTCTTCCTCCTTCCTGACTACGAAAATCTGACCAACCGGGCGCTCCTCGAAAAGGATGAGTCGCTGCTCACCGCCAGGGAAGCGAGTCTGGTAGGAGCGTCGTTGAGCGTCGAACTGCATCCTCAGAAAACTTTCCGGTTGTTGAGTATCCCAGCCCCACGCCTCTAGTTCCTCCGTCCTAGTACTCGAATACAACTGGAACAGAAACTCATCGTCTTCTGGGCAAGTGGGGCGGAAAGTCAAAGGAGCAGAATCTAACATGGCGCTGAAGTCGTCTATGGAGTGATCGAAGTGACCCTGAGTCCCCCTTTTTCAACTGGAACTCATACGAGGACGGCTGGGGGACTCCGGGTTTGCAGACACGCCCTAGGCGGTAAGATTCTTACTCAAAAGTACAAGATTATGTTTGGGCAATTGTGAAGAAGCGCTTACTGAGCTTAAGGCTGATGCGATCGCTAAATTTCTTTCACTGTCTATCTTTTCAAGAGCCTCACCTCCGTGGAAGATTGACAGGGTTTGATTGAAGTCCCGAATAAGAAGTAAACCTATAGCCAAAGAACCGGTGATAACTACACTAGCTACAATTGCAACAACTCCCAAAAAACACAGACTAATAGATAAAGCTGTAGGCATATTTTTCCCCTTATGTAATTTTGGTAGAGTGAGTTCAATCGCTTCTGTTTTCAGTATCAAGAGCCAAGCGAGTGAAGTGCATTAGGGATAGTATTTTTACTAAGATAAAGTCTACTGAGTAAGTGTGAATATTTTGTGAATTACTCACAAATGAACTGCTGTAACAACGTTCTCTTAACGCTTGTCTTGGGGAGATTGTTTTCTAAGCTTGAGAGTTGCGGGAAGGCGATCGCGCATCGCTTCAGAATCTCGTTTCTATATGCGACTAAGGGATTTCCAAAGAATCAATCGTTCTAACAATAATTGTAAGGGCAGGATAATATCGTGTTCCTACGATAGCGCCAGGATAATTTTTTTCGAATTTAAATATATATTAAACATAGAGACGTTCCACCGGAACGTCTCTACAATCCCGTGACGGGTTGGAAAGGTTTTCTGTAAATGTCTGTAAGCACAAGGACTGCAGTCTGTGGGCACACAGTTATACAAACTATCAGAACTGACATTCAATTCTGACCAGAAATGCTAATTATTAGTGGCTTGGACAAACCCCAACGTCAAGCTGTCTTTTGCGAGGAAGTGACTCAGATGATAAGCACGTTCCTCGGTTTTCAGGAGGATTGTTTCGTACAGGTAGCGGGTGGCGCGATCGCCTAAACTTTCCGCTTGCCCTGCTTGACGCCGAATCAGTTGAATGATCGCTTGCTCTGCTGCCAAGTCGTGTTCTACCATCTGGCGGCAAGGGAAGACACCATCGGATTCGGGAGTCCAGCAACACAATTGCGCTAGTGCGCTGAAGCTAGCCGCTGGAACGCCCCCCAGTCCATCTAATCGCTCTCCAATGTCATGGACATGACCTTGCACTTCTTCGTAGCTTTCATTAAAGAACTGGTGCAGCTGATAGAATTCAGCACCCTCAACGACAAAGTGATGCTTTTGATATTGCAAGTAGAGTGCTTGAAAACTTGCCAAAGCAATGTTTAGTCCTTCACAAACTGGTGCTGTGACATTATGTTCAAGCAAGATTGGATTGTCGTAGACTTCGCCAAAAGTGCGTAATAAACCCTGAGTTTCTGACATAGTCATGTTCTCCTATCATTAGGCAATTCTTATTGCCAATGATAAAGTCTAACACGCCCTTCTTAGAAATTTCAGCAAATCTACCTCTATTCAACAAAGCTGAATACTGGGCTTGCTGGTCTTAGGCGAGTTATTCGGGGTGAGTCTAGCTAATTTGGTTGAACTAGTTGAGAATTATTGGCGTTTGATTTATACCTATTTTAGGGGAGTTGACTACTAGAAAGACTTTTCGATATTGAAAGCATCCTGGAAACTAGTGAACCTTGTTGAAGTCACTAATGATAAATTATCGCATCTTCAGACAAAAATGAATTCATCAAGTTCCCAATCAGAAGCCGAGCAAGTCATTGACATTAGTTGGGCAGACCGGTGGCAAGTTTACCGACGCTTACAAGAGCTAGGGATTCCTTGCCGCTGTGCCCCTAACCAGCCGTTGAGCGCTCAGATTAATGACGTGGGTACAGCGATTCAACTGTGGAGTATAGTTAGGCAGCTGACAGTTCCGCGCCGTGACTTGGTTTCCTGGCTGGAAGAGTGCTGGCAAATTCGGGGCTAACACTTCGCTAGACCCGCCAACTGTATTCTGGAGATTTGACTTAATCCCCAATTCTCAGGACAAGTTCGGACATTGAGAGCCATATGTACGCCATCAAGCAACGTCCATGACAAAACCAGCGATTCTAAACTTAGAGGGCATCACCAAGCAGTTTGAGCAAACAACTTACCCAGCAGTCGCCAACGTCACCTTGACACTGCAACAAGGAGATTTGCTGGGGCTACTTGGCCCTTCGGGCTGCGGCAAAACTACGCTGTTGCGAATCGTTGCTGGGTTTGAGCGACCTGAAGCCGGAACCGTGGAATTGGCTGGGCGTCCGGTTGCTGGCGCAGGTTACTGGATACCACCAGAACAGCGGGATACAGGCATGGTGTTTCAAGACTATGCCCTGTTTCCTCACCTGAATGTGGTCGAGAATGTTGCCTTTGGGTTGAGAAAGAACCGAGTTAAGAATGGTAGGGTATCGCTGAAGGAAAACACTCAAGAAGCGATACGCAATGCGCTAGCTTCGCTTCTTACTCTGGTAGGATTAGCCGGACTAGAAAAACGCTACCCCCACGAACTGTCCGGTGGTCAGCAGCAGCGAGTTGCTCTCGCTCGTGCCTTAGCACCGCGACCGGCTTTGATTCTATTGGATGAACCTTTGAGTAATCTTGATGTTCAGGTGCGTCTACGGTTGCGCCAGGAAGTACGATCAATTCTCAAGGAAACCGGCACCTCTGCGATTTTTGTTACCCACGATCAAGAAGAAGCGCTTTCTATCTCTGACAAAGTAGGCGTCATGCGTTCCGGATGCTTAGAGCAGTTGGGGACACCGGAGGAAATCTACACTCATCCCGCCTCTCGCTTTGTTGCAGAATTTGTCACTCAGGCAAATTTCTTACCGGCTCAACGTCGAGGACACCTATGGGAAACTGAAGTGGGGTCTTTTGAAGTCAGGACTTTGGAGCCTGGACTCAACCCCAATACCCAACACGCCTCATTCGATACGGGTGAGTTAATGCTGCGGGAAGAAAACATCATCTTAAAGGCAGATGATGATGCACAAGTTGTAATTCGCGATCGCCACTTCCTCGGTCGTGAGTACCGCTACTGTTTACAGACTCCCTCTGGAAAACAACTACAAGCTCGCACAACACTCAGCACTCAGCTACCCATAGGAACGCGGGTAATGCTGTCTCTTGCTAACCCATCTGTGCAAATTTTTCCAACCGCCTCATCGCTGCCTGCTATCATGTCCGGTTGATTAATTTTTCTAAAAGAAAGGTTGTAGGTTTTAGGTTGCAGGTTTTAGGTAAAGTCTCTTCATCACCTACCACCTACTACCTAACCCCTTCACATTGGCTGGAGGCGTGTTGGGACTGTTGATGTTCGGCATCATCCTCGGTGCTTATTGGTTTTTCGGTCAGCACTGGATCGATGCTACGGATATCCGAGCTAAAGCGCAACAAGTCGGTATCAGCAGTCCAATTATTTACTTAGTTGGCGCAATGTATTGGACTTTTATTAACTCACTGTTTGAAGAGTACATCTGGCGCTGGTTTGTTTACAGTAAGTGTGAGGTGTTGATACCGGGAAAAGGAGCAGTCTTGCTGTGTGGGCTGCTTTTCACACTCCATCACATCATTAACTTGGTGGCTTACACCGAGAACTGGCTTGTAGTGGTGCTAGCCTCATTAGGTGTGTTTCTTGCGGGAGCAATATGGTCGTGGTGTTATCTAATGTACCGTTCAATCTGGTCTAGTTACTTCAGCCATGTTCTTGCAGATTTAGCGATCGCGATCGTCAGTTGGCAACTCCTCTTCGGGTAGCTACTACTCTTGCTCCCCCCTGATTCATGGGGGGTTGGGGGGGTTAAAACCTGTCAGCGAGAGAGCATTCTCTCAATTCTCGAATTTTGTAAGCTATTGTTTCCAGAACACCATTTAGGTTTTCATAGACATCCTTATTCGTAAATCTCAGGAATTTGATTCCTGCTGACTCAATGAAGATTTGTCTCTCCTGGTCATATTGTGCAACCCCTTCTTGAAAATGACTTTCACCATCAATTTCTATTGCTAGCTTGATTTCAGAGGAATAAAAATCAAGGACAAATTGATCGACGCTGTATTGGTTGCGAAATTTGCAATTTTCAAGCTGTTTGCACCTAAGTTTCTGCCAGATGATCGCTTCAGCTTTGGTCATGTTTTTGCGAAGCTGTCGTCGTTTCAAGTTTTCGGATGTTTTGTTGAAGAGTTGGGTCATTGGTATCGTCTGGTTTTCACCCCCCTAGCCCCCCTTGCTAAGGGGGGAACAAGAGAAGAGAGCGCATTAGTTAGCATTAAGCCTAACAGTTTGGCGATAAGCTTTCTTCGGCAGGCTTTGCTAACGCACTTCACAGCCTCTAGAACTCTTCAATCTTCCTCTAATCTTGCTCCCCCCTTAATAAGGGGGGTTGGGGGGGTAATGCAGGGAGTAACAGTGATCGTGATCGCTCCCTCTACACTCTCTCCCTTGTGAGCATAATCAGGCGCGATCGCACCTAAACATAGTTCAGCTTAAGAGAGCGATCGCCTAATCGGATGTAGCAGATGCGATCGCTTCCTCTACTCTTTCTCCCCTTAGCCACCCGCGATCGCAACTCACCCACCCCAACTGAAAAAGTGATCGCTTTTTTAGGATGACAAAGGCTTACACTCATCACAGCCGTGAACCCTACAAGCGGATAGCTCTACTCCAGCCCTAGTTGCAGCTTTAAGTCTTCTGGCACATTAAGTGCTGTCTTTAACCCTCGCACATCATCCCAATTGGTCTCCTCATCCCAGGAAATGTTTTCAAGGTCTGCTTCATTAAGGTCTGCCCCTTTGAGGTCTGCTGCGCTGAGGTCTGCCCCACTAAGGTCTGCTTCATTAAGGTCTGCCCCTCTGAGCTCTGCTGCGCTCAGGTCTGCTTCTCTAAGGCTAGCGCTATAGAGGATAGCGTTACGCAAATCCGAACCAATGAGATTGGCGAAATCAAGGTTGACAGCAATGAGGCAAGTGCCATAAAGGCGTGCCT
>DATNPI010000357.1:0-14093 GCA_036703325.1 Coleofasciculaceae cyanobacterium | reverse complement strand
CTTCACACACACTCTTCGTGTTGCCCTAGTCACTCCTTCCTCTGTTCTGGTCTTGCAGGTGGCGAGCGCCTTCCTTTTTTCTTTACACAAGTGTAAATCCTCCAAGGTAACTTTCTTTAAGTTGACACCAATGGATAATATAGTGCCCCTACGGCGTGGTGTATGCAATTCAGAACCGCTACATAACAGAGACGTTTTATCGCCTGTTTACAGCCATTCTTGAGAAGCTTGCGCCTCCGCTTGCACTAGGTGTTCTCGCAACTGTTTCCAGTCTATCTGGGGAACTGGGGTGTCCTGAAGGAGCTGCCCCTCCTGCAAATACACTACCCGTGTACAAAAAAGTTCAGCCATATCCAACTGATGATTGACCATCAGAATCGCCATCTTACCTTTCTCCGCCAAGTCAGCCAGGACGCCCAGAACATGAGACGCCGTCCCAACATCAAGAGCCGAAGTTGGCTCGTCGAGTAATAATATTTTGGGTTGAATGACTAAGGCTCGTGCGATCGCGACTAGCTGCCGTTGTCCTACAGAAAGTTGTAACTCCGTTCGCTCTAGCCAATCACTGGGGATATGCATCTGCTCTCTACAGGCATCTAGACGTTCCTGAATCTGTCGTTGAGGCAGTTGTTGTAACGTTAGTGGGTAGGCAAGAGCCTGCTGGACTGTCATACCTAACAGTTTGGGTTCTTGAGCAACCAGCATTACCTGCCGACGCAGCTGGATAACAGGAATTTTTTGATAGTCCTGATTTTCTAGATAAATCGTTCCACTCGTAGGTTCAATCAGCCGGTTCAACAGCCGCAGCAGTGAAGTCTTCCCAGCACCAGATGGCCCAATTAGGCATAAGCGATCGCCTTGGCAAACCTCAAAGGAAACATCCGTTAATATCGGCGTCCCTGTAACCAAACCCTTCATCGAGGTTACAAGGCTTACCTGCTTCAGCCGCAGTTGAGGGTGAGCAGAGGTTAGATAATTATCTGCACTGGCTAGAGAGGGGTTCAAGTTTTCTAGCTGATTAAACCCTGAGTCAGAGCTGTCCAAATCGTCCATCCGTCCGCAAGAAATAGCAACAGTGTAAAACCCAACAGAATTAGATACATCCAAGGCTGCGCCAAAGGACGAACATCGGTTGTATCAATCCCAGTATGGGCTTCCACAAGCTTAACTAATTGGGCAAATCCAACCACCCGCATTGGCAGTAAGTAAGCCTTTTGTGCCGACTGGTCTACGAAGTAGTAAACTAATCCACCTTGACCAGTAGTACGCATTTTCAAGTCTTTGATATCCGTCCAAGGTAATGACCAGCCCTTCCGGAAAAACCGGGGCACCCAACTGGGATAAGCCACCTGAATTTTTTCCTCGTCTACAATTACCCGTTCACTCAAGGCACCGTACAATGCGATCGCTCCTAAGCCAATTCCCACCCACAGCAGTATTGGCGGCACGGGTGCTGACGACGCCTGCGCCAAGAATGGTAAAGGAATTGTCAGCCCTAAATAGAATGCCATCAGCGTGATGCGAATTAGGGGAGAGATGTGAAAGATAGAACAGCTAGGCTGCTCAGATTCAGACCGTATTTGAATATTTCGTGACACAGCTATGACTTTTTTCTTTATTGTCTCTGAGCTTCATTCCATTTGTGCCGATGGAGCTAGAAAGGACGGTTTGACTAAAGAAGTCTCAAGTGTAAAGGATGTTCGGCGTAGCCGTTCCCGAAGGGTATGATGAAAAAATGTCGGTATATGCCTCGCCCAAGCGTGGGCGTTAGCGCAGCGGGGCTAAGAGAAGGTAATTTCATACTTTATATAGCCAAAGGCAGAAGCCTCCAGGGCAGAGGGCAGAAGCTTCATTACTGGTACGTGGTCGTTTCAGCTATTCAATCTGTCCTAACCTATATGGCGACAGCTATACTTCATCCTTCAGCCTTCGGTTGACTTGGGTTCTTTCACCCGCACCTTTGAGCGCACCTGCTCCTTTAATAGATAGCCGAAGCCAGCATACTCGAAGCGCCGGATAAGCTCATCGTAGGCGATGCCCAGGTAGCTGGCAGTGGACTCCAAGTTCCAATTCTGAGACGCCAACTGGCTTAACAGGTAAACTCGTCGAGTCTGAGCAGCAGAGAGGCGGTAGGTTTTAAGGTACTCCAGTTCACCGTTGTCGCGCATGATCGCTTCACCAATGTGGTTCTCCTCACTAGGACACAGATCGGTGATGAAGCGTTGCAGCGTGAAGGAACCAGCTGTGTAAACTCGCTTGGCGCTCAACTCTCGCCCCAAAAGGTGTGAAGCCATAACCCCGTGGAAGTCAGCCCATTGGGTTCGGATCTGCGAAATCGCTCCTCTTAAGGCCGCTATGCTATCAATAGTCGAGGAATCGACCGATACGTCCATCGGGAATGTGGTGTTGTAAAGCAGCCCGTACTGGTAGATGAGTTCGCCGTAGAAGTCCTCAAGTAGGCTGGTGTGTAAAGCGCAGTAGTCCTCTGGAGTTGGCACCACAAAGGCAGAGGCTAAGGCTTCGGCGACGAACACTAGTACCCCGACCTGTTTCTCGTGGATTTCAAACACCCGCAAAGCATCCTCAAATCCTGCGATCGCACGTCCCCCATAAGACATCTCCCACCGGGGAGCGAGTCCACCTGAGATTGCTTGCCTTGAATACTCGCTCCAAGCAATATTAGGTCCATTGAAGAACATTGATAAAAATCCCTCCATTGCCAGATGCAATGGCAGGAATCGCAGCTGGTTTCTGGATTCCCGCCGCGCCATACGGTGCATCACCCGCGCACTCATCAGTCCCTCGGTAAGGCGCTTGCCGTCGGACTCCAACTGCCCACCAAACGCCGCCACCGGACTCCCGTTATCACTCCATGACAAAACCAAGCCGTGGGGAACATAAGAGATGTACTTGAGGCCGGGTGCCATCATCTCACCCTCAAGCGAGACTACAGCAACGTTCTCGTTATAGGTGCGGCGCAGCAGGCGCAAATCCTGATGCACTCTTGGGCGTAATAGTGGGACAATCCGGATTGCTCCCCGCACTTGGGAAGGCGCAATCTCTAAACCCCGCAGCGTCAGCTCTTTCAAAAGTTTAGCTTTGTGTCCCATTACCCCTTCTCCTCGAACGAGGGTAAGTCGGTTATGCTGAGTTCTGCCCCGGTGCTAATTTTCCTACTAGTCACAGCACTGGCTGTCTCGGTTGCCAGAATTACTGGCTCTGACTTGAGGTCTGCTTTGCCATTGTTTGAGGAGGGAGTAGTGCCTGCAAGCATTTGTTGCACCCTGGAAGCGAGATAGGCTTCGAGTTCTTCTAGCGGGGTGGCCCCTTCGGCAAAACGGGCAAAACCCAACATGGTGGGCAAATCCTCAGCATCGCGAAGTCCAACCGTAGGGATAAGCGGACTCAAAGTACGCAGGGAAAAGTCCGAAGCGTCGAATACTGGGTTGCAGTGAACAATCGATATCCGCCGATGTGGGTCTAGCTTTGTGCGATACACCCGAAGCACCTCTGCGGCTCCATTGGGTGGGTCGTTTTCACAAGCATCAGAGATAATCACTACCAAGGAAGCGCCCCACTCTAAGGCATCCAAGAGTGGCGTCGCGAGGTCAGTCTGCCCACGGGCATTCACCAAAAGCGCCGACTCTACAGGTACTGTCCAAAAGGGCTGGTACTCTTTCGATGCCGCCTGTAGGAGGTAGTGGGCAGCCAAAGCCACCCCTAACGGACGCCGCCGCTTCTCAGAGGAGCCAGAGCTGGAGTAGCTACAGTCCAAGACGGCAGCAACCTTGTCTAGCTTGAGGGGAGAGGAGTGCAGGGTGTTGTGTGCTGCCTGCATAAGCGCGTGATGCAGCAGCTCTTGACGCTCTCGGCGGGTTTTTTGGGGTAATGAAAGCGCGTAAAGAGCTAAACGGGTAAGTGGTAGGCTAGCGAAGTCCACAGCAAGTTCAATCCCACTGGTGCGTTCTGCACTCTGCTGGAGGCGCAGCTTCTCTCCCTTCGTCATCTGTGGCTCAATCCGGGCGAGGAAAACCTCACGGGGGATGTTGTGTTTCGCTGCCAAGCCTTCGGCTACTGTGAACGGGAGGTTGTAGATTGCGTCGGCACTGTAGTGAGCTTGTCGGAATTTTTCGAATAACTCAGTTTGGTAGACTCGCTGCTGCCAGTGGTGAAAGAGAAACGAACCCAGCTCCGAATTGAGTTTAAGGTGAGCGTGAATTGCGATCGCCCGAACCTTCGAGCGATACTTAACGGCGTCAAAATAGATGTTTCGGCGTCGGGTCATGTACTCTTTAGCGATCGCTCGACTCCGGCGGTTGTTAATCCGACGCTGTCGGAGTTGCTCCAACACTCGCCAAGCTCTCTGTGGGGGTAGAGCCGATAGCGCCGCCGCAACCAGCGCTCCTTCCTCTGCTCGGTGTTCGGGCGGTGTGTCGCGTCCCGTCGCCAGCAGTTTGAGGATAATCTGTGCTGTGTTGAAGTGATTGATGCCTGCGGCTAGGGTGCGAGCGTATAAAAGGCGATAGTTACCCAGGATATAGTCGTGGAGAAAGTCGATTGACACTCCCTGACCGCAGGCGTCGCTGTAGAACTCGCGTTGCCCAGTACAGGCGAGGCAGGCATTAATGAACATGACCAAGTCTTCGCCTGCGACCTGCTCCACTCGCTCAGACCAGCGCTGCTCCATGCCCGGTCGCTCCTTATCCCAAGATTGCGCTAATACCTTAAAGGGGCTGGCAAGGGGAATGGCAGCACGACTAGCTAGTTTAGCTTAAGAGACTATGTTCGGAAGTCGCACTAGAGTCCCGCTTTCCAGCTAGCTCGACCTTAACATGCCCATTAATGGGTCGCCAACCTGCCTATCAAGAGTTCTGCGGTTAATTTTCTGGCTTCCAGACCCTTTCAGAGCCTTGTCCCCAGAAGCCGTCATACTTAGTAACCCGGATATCTCCTAAAACCTTAGTCTGACAGGCTAACCGGCGATTGCTCGTGGGAGAATGAGGAGGAAGCGAGCGCCTTGCCTTATCCTTCCAGTTAGGTTCTGAGACTTCCCCTTCTACCAGGACAGCACAGGTGCCACAGGTGCCGATGCCCATACAGTTGATAATTTTTGCATTGCCGTTATAAAGCTCAACGCCATGCTCTAATAAAACTTTGCGTAAATTACTGCCTGGTGCACATTCAAAACTCTTTCCCTGAGCTGATACTTTAGGCATTGACGATTTACTCGACTCGTTTAAATTTCTTTCTTCTTTAGAGTTTACATTTCTTTACGATTAGCTAAACTTTATCCCCGCCCATGACCTCTCAAGAATCAAACCAAATCTGGATTTACGACACAACGCTGCGAGACGGTTCCCAACGCGAAGGGCTTTCGCTGTCACTAGAGGACAAGTTGCGAATTGCCAAAGAACTCGACCAGTTGGGGATTCCCTTCATTGAAGGCGGATGGCCAGGGGCAAACCCAAAAGATGTGCAATTTTTCTGGCAGATTAAAGAAGAACCGCTGAAACAGGCGGAAATTGTGGCATTTTGCTCGACTCGACGCCCCAATACCACAGCGGCAGATGACCCGATGCTGCAAGCGATATTGGCCGCGGGAACTCGCTGGGTGACCATTTTCGGTAAGTCTTGGGATTTACAGGTCACAGAAGGGCTAAACACCAGCCTAGAAGAAAATCTGGCAATGATTCGGGAGACGATTGAGTACCTCAACAGCCAAGGGCGTCGTGTAATTTACGATGCTGAACACTGGTTTGATGGCTACAAACACAATCCCGAATATGCACTCAAAACACTAATAACAGCAAGGGAAGCTGGTGCAGAATGGCTTGTCCTGTGCGACACCAACGGTGGCACTCTTCCGCATGAAGTTGGTCAAATTGTTAGAGATGTTGTTGATGCAATCGGAGTCAGGAGTCAGGAGTCAGGAGTCAAAAGTGAATTCGAAACTCAAAATACTCCGCTTCTGGGGATTCATACTCACAACGACTCAGACACAGCGATCGCCAATGCCCTGGCGGGTGTTTTGGAAGGCGTCCGCATGGTACAGGGAACGATTAACGGCTATGGCGAACGCTGCGGCAATGCAAATCTCTGCTCACTGATTCCTAACTTGCAGCTGAAGCTAGATTACAAGTGTATTCAAGATGACCTGCTGGCGAGACTGACACGAGCCAGTCGCTTAATTAGTGAAGTGGTCAATCTTGCCCCCGATGACCACGCTCCCTTTGTGGGTCGCTCGGCTTTTGCCCACAAAGGCGGCATCCATGTCTCAGCGGTTGAGCGTAACCCCCATACTTACGAACACATCGATCCAGAACAGGTTGGCAATCAGCGTCGCATTGTAATTTCTGACCAGTCTGGGCTGAGTAACGTGTTAGCGAAAGCCCGTAGCTTCGGTCATGACCTCAACAAACAAGACCCAGCCTGTCGAAAAATCCTAGAACGCCTCAAAGACCTCGAAAGTGAAGGGTATCAATTCGAGGCAGCAGAAGCCAGTTTTGACTTGCTGATGCGTGACGCCTTGGGATATCGGCAGGAGTTTTTTGAGCTTAAAGGCTTTCAAGTGCATTGCGATATGCTCCAAAGTACAAAGGGTCAATACAGCAACGCACTTGCCACGATTAAAGTTGCTGTCAATGGCAAAGATATTCTAGAAGCCGCTGAAGGAAATGGCCCAGTTTCAGCGCTAGATGTCGCCCTGCGTAAAGCCCTCCAGAACTTCTATCCAGAAATTGCCAAGTTTCAATTGACAGACTATAAAGTGCGAATTCTCGATAGCGGCGCGGGTACGTCTGCCAAGACTCGCGTGTTGATTGAATCCAGTAATGGTCAACAACGGTGGACGACAGTAGGCGTCTCCAGCAATATCCTTGAGGCGTCCTATCAAGCCGTGGTGGAAGCGATCGAGTATGGTCTGTTGTTAAACTCTTCAGAAAGCCTGACGGCTGAAGTTGCCCCTCAACAAGCAAAATCTGTCTTTGCAGGTTAAATCAAAGTGCGATCCCTTAATGGCGATCGCACTTTGAATTAGCAATATGAACCCACTGTTAAAAGGTAAAGGGGTAAGGGCTATAGTGTTTTTTCCTTTCACGCTTCCCCCTTTACCTACAACGGAAAGACTGGTGAAGTTGCTAAAGGATAGGCTCTGTCTCAGGGTATAGGATAACTTCAAGACAGTAGTGTACAATTACAAAGCACAAAGCTTTGAGTATTTTGTGACGACTGTGCAGAGTATGCGTAGTTGTTTAAAGTCCGGAAAGCTTGGCCAAACTGCCGCGATGAGCAACTCAGGTTATCTCGCGAATAGAACTAGAATGAGAGGCTACTGCGCTCTGCGCCCCTGCCTCAGTGTGAGGCGGGTTAACGATTTCTGCCGACCTTCACTAGTTACTTTTGGACGGACTCTAAGTCCTGGCGGTGATTAATTTGAGTACTCAATCCCAGACGGGCAATTGGATTGTAGTAATTACCGTACATTTGCAAAAAAAACTTGCATTCACTTGCCCAGATGCGTTAAAAGAGTATATGTCTGCTTCCGTGCCGTGCAGAACTCTACGAACCGGCGCAAAATCAAAAATCAGGAAGCATTTTAGTCCAAGCATTTGCAAAAGTTATTTGAACATAATTGAGAGTATGACTCAGCAAGTTACTCACCCAATGGTGAAGTTTCAACGTCAGGTGCATTCACTGGTGGAAACTAAAATTATTAAGCCGAGCGATAGCCTTTGGAAAATAGCCCTTCTCTATGGAGATGAATGGGCTTACTGGAAGAAGGAGCTACTTGATTTTGGTTTCACCATGCAAGATCCGATTGGCGACTTACTAGCAGTAGAAGCTTGGGACGAAGAATAAAATAACGCTTCCCTGTGACGCGTTAGTTACGGTTAGACTTCATCCCTTGAAAGCGGTTGACGGGATTGGTGGCTTAAAGCCGATCTTTGAATTAACACTGATGTTTATCGGCAAGCCGCCAACGCTTGCGACAGCTCTTTTGCCGTTTGATAGCGATCGCGAACTTTTAGTTCACATACCCGCTCAATCACTTTTCGCAATTGAGGAGTGATTGTAGGCACATTCGTCACGTCAAACCCATAGGCTGCACCGCGCCTTCGATAAAAGTCGAGGGGTTTAACGGCTGTGAGCAGAAAAATTAGCGTCGGACCAATGGCATAAAGATCGGATTGAGTGACCGGGTTTCCTCGGTCTTGTTCGGGTGCACTGTAGCCCTCCGCACCAATCCGCGTACCGGGAGGGGTACCAATCTCTTTGACAGCTCCAAAGTCCAGCACTACTATCCGATTATCCCGATGGCGTACCATTAAGTTCGCCGGTTTGATATCCCGATGAATTAGAGGTGGGTCACAAGAGTGGATGTAAGCCAGGATGTCGCAAGTCTGAATCATCCACTCCACTGCCTGTTGCACTGTCACAGGACCAACAGTCAGAATGCGCTGCTCCAAATCGTGACCGTGGACTAGCTCCATTGCCAGATATTTCTTGCCACCCTCGACAAAGAAGTCGTAATACTGAGGAATTCCAGAATGATTCAGTGACTTCAGGGTGCGAGCCTCTCGCTCAAAGAGTTCTTGAGCTTTGGCGATTTGAGCCATGTCGGCATTCATTTCCTTTAACACCAATAGACCGGGGGGTCGTTCGCTGGTGCCAGTTTTGTCCCAGGCAAGATATGTAGTGCCCATTCCGCCCTGCCCTAGAGTACGCAAAACTTGATAGCGGCGGATGAATCGCTGGACTGGAACCAAGGGTTGACCGCAACGAATGCAGAACAAGTTTTTACTCGGATTGCCTTCATGGGTGCAACCGTTGACCTCAAGTGGAGTCGCAATTAATTTCGCTCCTGCTGGTACTTGCGCCGCTACTGACGGCCCTGGCGGCGGACTTGGACTGGCTGACGTCTGAAGTTGGAACTTCAGCAGTGGTCCCTCCCGTGCCAGTCGGATGAGGGCCTCATCAGGCACTAGCCCCCGTGAAACCAAGATCCCGTTGAGGAAAGTGCCATTTGTCCCCTGATTAACCAACTGCCACAAATTTCCAGACTGAGCGGGCGTCGCCCTGAGTTCTAGGTGATGGCGTGAAACTAAGGGGTCGTTCAAAATAATGTCATTGTCAGGAGAGCGACCAATCCGGATAGTTGATTGGCTTTGGAAATTCCACTGTTGGATGGGAGTTGATGCCTTGGGATGTAAAAGGGTCAGCGTGACCATAGGTGCGTAAAAGGTAAAAAGGTCGCTGCGCTCCGGGACTGGGGAAGAGGATAGTGGGAATTAGGAACTGGGAAGATTTCCCAGAGCCTTTTTTAATTCTGACTTCCCAATCCCTAATCCCCAATCCCCAACGACTGCCTTTTGCTCTTTCTTTACAGTAGTTGCTGTTGCTCAAAGTTTGGTCGCACCTTTACCCGGATTAGTACCGCAGTGATGTTGTCGTGACCATTATGCTCGTTAGCAAGCTCGATTAACTGAAGCATACCCTGCTCAAGGTTGGCACGGGAACTGAGCAAGGGAGCAAGATGAGTCTGCCAGTGCGCCTCAATTAGGTCATTATCCGACAAACCATCGGAACACAAAACAAACAAAGTATCTTCATTAAGCTCAAAAAACTGCACATCAGGATTGATGAACTGCTCGCTTCGCGGCCCTAACGCTTGAGTGAGTTGGTAGGCGTCGGGGCGGGCATAAGCGATCGCTTCTTCCACCCCGCGTTGCATTTCTCGTTGACCGACCTCGTGATCCACTGTCAGTTGCTCTAAGCCCCGTTTACGAGTCAGGCGATAGACGCGACTATCTCCTACATGAGCAATTACGGCCTCCGTATTCTGAATCAAAATCATTACCAATGTCGTACCCATCCGACCACTGCCAGAGCGGGCATTTTTTTGATTGACATCGTAAATCGCCTGATTGGCTTGACGCACAGCTTCACGAACAACGTCTTCTGATGGCAAGTGGTCGTGCCAATTTTGTTGAAAGTAGCGCTTGAGCGTGTCAACCGCCATCGCACTGGCAACTTCTCCCGCCGCGTGTCCCCCCATACCATCACAGAGAATATACAAACCGCGAGCCTGTACCGCTCGACCCATTGGGTTTTCTTGCTTTTTAAGCTGTGTCTGGATGCCAAAGGAGTCCTCATTATGCTCCCGTTGGTGACCAATATCCGTGCAACCGGCGTCATCCAGACTCAGCAACTGCATCGGTAGAATCACCGTAGGTAAATCATCGCTTTCGTTGCTAGGATTGGTCTCATTAAAAGTAGGTTTTCTAGTCACAGCAGATCCCGCCTCTGCGGGCGCAACGGCTTTGGCTCCAAAAGCGGTCAATTCTGGTGTTGAATTATGTGAATCATGGTATTGAGTAGCGGCATCGGCTGAGGATTGTTGTTCATGGGCGATCGCTTGTAATTGCGATCGCAGTTCGTTAATCGTTGCAATTTCATTAGTACACATCTGCCGGAAAACTGCTCCCAAGGAAGTAAATTGGGTGCGCTGGGACTGGCTAAATAGTATCTGCCACATTTGACCCAAATCTTGCAGCGTTAGCTGTTGCTGTTGCTCTTTGGTTTCTGGATACAGCTGCACTAAACCCAGTGCCTGGTCTTCATCTACTCGTAGATTTGTAGTCTCCAACAGACTCTGGCGACAATGCCAAGGCTCCAGCGCCTCCCAGAGTTCTGCCATTTCATCAAGCCAGTACAAAATCTGCAACGTGGAAAGCTGCTCACTTCCCCACAAATCACTGAGCATCTGCCAGTCGGAGCGGTCTTCTAAGAGTACCACTGCCTCTCGATCCTGCTGCCAAGCATCATGGACTTCTGGCAAAGTTGGGTAGTATGCTGCATGAAGCGCTAAATAAGGTTGAGCGATCGCTGGAATGCCAAGAACTTTCCAAGAGTCTGGGTACATAGGAGAGATGCGATTAATTGCTTCTCTACTTTCTGATGCCTCAGACTTTTCCGACTCGCCTGGTTGTTGATCCATCAACGCTTCTAGTGGCGACTTCTGGAAGGGTTGGCAGTCTAATACTCGAACAGCTACGCCATAGCGCTTTTGCTCATCGGTGGCTAACTGGAGACTCTCAGGGTCTAGCAATCGGTAACGCTGTTGGCGATCCAGATAGACCACACCAACTGTTGGGGAGGACGACCCGTCGTTACTGTTGTCCTCGATAACACTTTCGGGAAGATTTGATTGAGGTAGTCTTGATAGCGGTTGCGTTACGCCCTCATCTACTGACTCATCAATTGGTTCTATCGCTGAGTTGGGAGCAGCATCCGCCTCTGGGTCATCTTCCTCCATGAGTGATGGACTAGATGATAAAGGAATCAGCGATGAAACTGGAGACGGTTCTGGTTCAGGCAGTTTACTATCTTCAGAAGTAATCGACTCTTGTATCAGGGACTCTTGGGCTTGGGTCGCGTTACTGGCTAACTGATCTGATGTTTCAAGAGATGCTTCTTGAGAGTCCATCACAGGAGCTAAAGACTCTGAATCTTTGGCAATAATTGCTGTCCAAACTGTTCCTGTGAACTCGCCACAATTATGGCAAGTTTCGGCATTGACTGGTACCTGGGTGTCACATTCATGACAAGCTTTATGGGTTAGGGAAGTTCCACATCTTTGACAAAACTTATTTGTGTTGGGGTTTTCAAACTGACACTGGGGACAAATTAACATAAGGGAACTTCCTCAATTCCTGTCAGGGTTTCTAAATTTTGGTATATAAGCTAACTGCCATCTAGTTTGCCACGTCAGAATCGTAGGTTGCAGCTTTTATGTTTAGCGTGTTTAGTGCTGAGGCTACGAGCTTAAGGCTGAACTGACAGCGCTCTAAGTGCAACTTGCTTTAGTTTCTCATAGCTGACAAGAGCGGTTCCAGTTCTGCCGGAGTCAGGTCACGCCACTGACCGGGCTCTAAACCAGAAAGACGCAAATGAGCGATTGCTACTCGCACAAGTCGCAAGGTAGGAAACCCAACAGCTGCTGTCATCCGTCGTACCTGACGGTTCCTCCCCTCAGTTAAAGTGATCTCTAGCCAGGAGGTGGGTACCGTCTTCCGAAAGCGTATTGGTGGCTGGCGAGGTGGTAAAGATGGTTCTGCGGGTAATAGCTGCACCAAGGCAGGTCGAGTGCAGTAATCCTGAATCACCACACCTTGGCGCAACTGACTCAGGGCGGCTTCATCAGGAATACGCTCTACCTGTACCCAGTATGTGCGAGGATGACGAAACCGTCGATCAGAAAGTCGGTGCTGTAAGGGACCGTTGTTTGTCAACAGCAGCAGTCCTTCACTGTCTCTGTCGAGGCGTCCAACTGGGTAAACCGAAGGCACCGAGATGTAATCTTTGAGTGTACGACGCTTACCAACCCTTTCCAAGTCTAGGCTAAACTCTGAATCCTTAGCTTCGCCTCGCAACGCTCCCGGATGCCCTGGTTCGTGATCGTCGCTTCGCGTTGGCGTAGCGGCGACCGAGGAGCTACTGCCTGGACTAGGTTCCGCAACGCTCCCAGCATCGCGCCCCGCAACGTTCCCGCTCAGGAGCTGACTGCTGACGCGATCGCGTTCATCTATTTTATTACTAGCCTCCTTATCAATATCAGTGAATTGGCTTAAGACATCGTAGGGTTTGTAGAACAAGAGGTATCTGTAGGCATTCTTTGAACTCATATCTTGCTGGATTCAGTTTTTATTCCTTAACTCCCCTGATACCAAGTTGCTTTCTATCGTAGAAGCTCTTGGAGTTCTCGCAACTCTCCAAGTAGGGAAATCATTCTTTTGATTAACTAGTCATTACTCCTCAATCATTAGTCATTAATTTTTTCTAGTACATACCTCCCTCTTCTAGTGGGCGAAAAAACTAAGTACAATTACGACTTGTTATGACAAATTTAGTCAATTTTGACGCGGAAGCGCACAAACCCTACATTGTTTGGGGCTGTGTTCGGCACCTCTCCCAACTGCCAGACTACTGCCCCAGTCGGGTTGTTGGTATCAGGACAGGGAGGGGTTATGGGAGCCAACGGCGAGGCAAACGTCCCTTGGTCTGTATCTAACACATTAGTTAGGGGTGTCTGTGTCCCTCCTTGATTTAATAAAAGTCCCTTACTGAGGTCAAAACTATTAATAATAAACGTTGTTTTGGCGGGAATAGGGTCACATATCTTTAGGTTTTGTATATTTTGGGTGCCATCTGAGAGGAAATAGATGGTGTACTCGACTTCATCTCCACTAGTCAAAGGTGCCTGTGGGTCTAGTCTGGGAAGTCCTACAGGTTGTAGGGTGGCAGGCCAGATGCCTGGATTGTCATTACTATCTGCTGGATCATCAACCAAGTTGCTGTAGGGAGTCGTATTGACTTGCGTTATTCGCTTCAGCAGACGCAGACGTGGTTCTCCCGGAGCAGTTGGAATAGGGTTTGGTGGAACGATTGAGGTGGGTGGTACTTGGGTACTTCCAACGGAAGCGATATTTTTGATCTCGGTTATGTTCGGTGGCAGTGGATTATTGATTCTCACCTGAAACGAAACTATTGCTGCTTGTGCTTCTCCTGGGTTAACTGTCCCACTCCCAAGTGGTTCGTTCGGACTGTTGACGAGTTCACCGTCAGCCAATGGGGTATTCCCGGCAGCATCGGCAAGGGTGGTGCCATTTAATGTTGTACTGTTGGGCACATAAGTGGTGTTTTGTGGAGCTGTGTCTGTTAGGACTGTGTCGGTGGATGGGGCATTGCCATTATTGACAAGGGTCATGGTGTAGGTAATCACTTCTCCCGGATCGCCGATGCCGTTACCGTTGGAATCGTTGAGTTGAGCCGCCTTAGTGGAATCTAGCAGGGGAGCAGCAATCACGGGTGTCTTAATGCTGTCAGTATTATCTTTAGTGCGATCGTCTGGTGGTCGTGGCGGATTATCAGGGTCATCCCCTGTTGTTGCTACCTTGGCAGTGTTTATCGAGGGGTTGTCTGCCGCAGCTGTTGGTAAAACAGCAATTGTAATCGGTTTGGCAACGGCTCCCGGTCTTAAGGGTAGTGCCGCTTCAGCGTAATTGCAGGTGACGATTGACCCATCCGCAGAACAG
>DATNPI010000349.1:0-12161 GCA_036703325.1 Coleofasciculaceae cyanobacterium | reverse complement strand
ATTCACACTACCAACGTGGCGAATACCCAAACCGTAGAGGACTCGTGCCCAAGATTGGGTTTTGGAATTAGCGATCGCTCCCACCAATTTCTCTGCTAACTTCTTACCCATACGCTCCATTGACGCCAACTGTTCAGCCGTTAAATCATAAAGGTCGGCAACCGAATGCACTACACCTTGGTCAACCAGCTGTTGTACGATTTTTTCTCCTAAACCGTTAATATCGAGAGCATTACGGCTTGCCCAGTGCGTCAGTGCACCTTTAAGGATTGCAGGACAAGAGGCATTAATACAGCGAGTCACCGCTTCACCCGTTGGGCGCACCACTGGCTGATTGCATACGGGACAACAGCTAGGCATCAGGAAGGGTTGTGTACCAGAGGGACGGAGTTCGGTTAGAACTCGCACCACTTCGGGAATAATCTCACCGGCTTTACGGACAATCACCGTATCGCCAATGCGGATATCTAATTCAGCAATGCGATCGCTATTGTGTAAGGTAGCGCGTTGTACCGTCGTCCCAGCTAGTTGTACAGGTTGCATTTCCGCCAACGGAGTCAGTGCGCCGGTTCGTCCGACATTAACACTAATGTTCTTCACCACAGTTGGGGCTTCTTCAGCGGGGTATTTCAGTGCGATTGCCCAACGCGGAAACTTCTGTGTAAAGCCCAATTGTTCCTGAAGCGCAAACGAATTGAGCTTCACGACCACCCCATCCGTCATATAGGGTAAATTCCGTCGCTCTATATCCCAGTGGTCATAATAATCCCGAACATCCTCTAACGAACTACAGAGTTTGCGATTTGGATTCACCCGAAAACCAAACTTTTGCAGCAGTTCCAACGCCTCCCACTGGGTACGAGCAACTTCAGAATCATCTTTTCCTGGAATATGCAACGTATAAGGGAAGAAATCTAGCCGTCGCTTGTCAACAATTTTGGGGTCTAATTGCCGCAACGTGCCGGCTGCCGCGTTACGAGGATTGGCGAATAACTGCTCACCCGCTTCCTCTCGCTCCTGATTAATTTTTTCAAATACTTCTAGCGGTAAAAACGCCTCTCCCCGAACTTCCACCACCTCTGGCGGTTTCTCGATATTGAGCCGCAAGGGAATCGAGCGAATCGTGCGGACATTCTGAGTAATGTCTTCACCCGTGACGCCATCACCCCGTGTCACTCCCCGCACCAAGACGCCCTTTTCATACGTTAGGGCTAAAGCGTTCCCATCAATCTTTAGCTCACACACATATTCAAAAGCATCTAATTGCGGTGCATAGCGCTGCCATCGCTCTTGCCACTTGGCAAACTCTTGAATGTTGAAGGCATTCTCTAAGCTGTAGAGAGGGATATTGTGTCGCACCGAGGAAAACTGAGACGCTGGTCTTTCTCCCACGCGCTGGGTTGGGCTATCAGGCGTCACCAACTCAGGATGCTGCGTCTCTAAGTCAGAGAGTTCTCGATACAGCTGGTCATAGACGGCATCCTCCATGATTGGATTGTCGAGGACGTAGTATGCATAGCTAGCATTGATGAGCAACTGCCGCAGTTCTTGAATTCGCTGTTTAACTTCAGGCGATACTTGTGCCACAGCGTTTTTTATCCTCAACACATATTCGACTAGTTTAGCGATCGAAAGCTGTGAAGTACTGCACCCCTCCACGTCCTAGTCCGCAAAAAGCCCAGCAAGGGATAAAGCTGGGCTTTTTACTTCAGAGAAAGGCGCTCCTACTTCCTAACTATCACCTGAATCTCTAATCTTTTCCTCTTCCTTTGGTCTATCAGTCTTTTGGCAAGTGCCATTGAGAATGGCTTGATTTTCCGCTGTAATTTAGGTCGTTTCGTGCCATTGCAGCAAAAAAATATAGCTCCTTGAGAGTAAATAATCCTTTGTTTTGACTTTTATAACAAATGTTTAAGTTGGTGAAACATTGTTCACAATAGTTTTAACTTTGTATTAGTTTTAGATTAGAAAGCCAAAAATGTATAATTTGTTACCCTCAGGTTCAGCTCCAACATTGAGAAGTTTAGGGACGAAGCATCAGTACTCTCAAGGCAGCAAAAAATTGAAACTTATAATATCTCCTTAAAGGAATTAGGAGATATTTATTGCTGAATCTAGATTAAATTTTAGCTAAAAAATGGTGCATTAATAGCAGTAGTTTTTGGCAGTTTAGCTCAAATTTAAAGACCTTGTAAACCCCCTATTCTAACGGTCAAAAACAGGCAATAATTTGAGGGTTAGGAACTGAAATATGAACTCCAATTACCCATCTGCTTGCCATGTGTCTCCTCAAGAAACAGCTAACTTGAGACAGCCTCAGTTGATTCACTCTGCTAGTAAAACGTACCAGCCGGAAGAAGCCCAATCCATACACTACAAAAACCAAACCGAAGCCGAGTGGCAACGGTGGCTTTATGATAGTCTTCCTTGCATTTGTTTCACGCTGAACTCGACAGGGGTGATTCTTGCAGTCAGCCAGTTCGCTGCTACTTATCTGGGTTATGAGACCGCAGAATTAACTCAAAAGTTAGTTGATGACGTTTTTTATGGGGAAAACCAAGCCAGTTTTCAAATAAAGCTGACTGACTTACAACAACAGGCAACTCAGATGAGTCGATGGGAAGCCTATCTTGTCTGCAAGAATGGCAATCTCGTGGGGGGAGGAGCGTTCGCTCGCTTAATACCAGGAACAGAATCCAATCCAATAATCAGTTTAGTATGTGAAGGCATTACTGCCCCAAAACACATAGAAGAGACACAGCGGGAGCCAGAAAAGCTACACCAAGGTACGTTCGGTAATATTTCAGAACCCGTCTTCATAAAGCAGGCAGAAGATAACTCTCTCTCAGTAACTAAACATACTCATAATGACGCTGCTCATGGGTTAGATAAGGATTTACGTTTCGCAAAAATTAACGAATGCTTTTTAAGCTTCGGCTCTGACCCAGTCGCAAACATCAACAGTCTGACAGCTCTGTGCGGTCAACTCTTAGGAGCAACTTGCGCTTTATATAACCGCCTCAACCAGGGAATGCTCTACTCAGTAGGACAGTGGCATACTCCTTCAGACTACAATCCTGTAGATAGTCCAGACGGTCACATTTGTTGGGATGCCATTCAGCGAGCGAACAATGAACCCCTAGTTGTAAGTGACCTGTCCAATACTCCTTATGCTCAGACCGATCCGAATGTGAGGCTGTATCAGCTGAAGACCTACATGGGTCAGGCTGTCAAATGCCAGGATGTTTATGTTGGCGCACTCTGCGCGGTTTATCAACAAGAGTTTGTTCCCAGCGAAGATGATAAGAGATTACTGGGAATCATTGCTTCCGCCATTAGTGTTGAGGAGGAGCGTAAGCAAGCTGAAGACAAACTCGCCTTACGGCATCGAGAATTCCTGACCTTACACAGGCTTTCAGAAATTCATCTGAGCAATCAATCTCTTAAAGCCACACTCCAAGAAATTGTAGAAGAAATTAGTGCTGCCACTGGCTTCCCAATGGTTGCGATCGAGCGCTATGACGAACCCAGGCAGATGATGGTATTTGAGGGCATCAAGGGAATTCCGCTGCCGCCAAATGTTGATGTTTTAGAAGTTCCAGCTGATCAGACCCTGTCTGGAACCGTTGCCCGTACAGGTCAGCCTGTCATCAAGAGCTACGCCCCGCAGGAAGCTAAGAATTGTGATTCTAACGAAACCCTCAGCCAACTAGGAATCAAGACGTTCATCTGTATGCCGATGCTCGTTAACGATCGCGTGATTGGAGCATTGAGCCTAGCTCACCCAGAAGCAGTCCAGTTAGATGACCACCTGCCCCAGTGGGCAGCTAGCTTGGCTAATTATGTAGCCTCCCTGACTGAGCGTAAGCAAGCAGAAAAGGCAATGCAACAGCAATTGCTCAGAGAACGACTGGTGAGTGCGATCGCTCAACGCATTCACGACTCCTTGGATCTGGAGAAGATTCTGGACACGACAGTGACCGAAGTTCGACAATTTCTCGACTGCGATCGCGTAGTTATTTTCCGTCTCCATTCAGATGGAAGCGGGATTGTAGTCGTAGAATCAGTAGGTTCTGACTGGACACCCATGTCAGGAACAATCATCAACGATCGCTACTTTGCACAACTCTACCTCAAGCTTTACCAACAGGGGCGAGTCCAGGCTGTAGAGGATATCTACGCCGCAGGTTTAACTCAATGTCATGTTGATTTACTCGCTAAGTTTCAGGCTAGAGCCAACTTGGTAGTACCGATTGTGCAAGAGGAAAATTTGTGGGGGTTGCTGGTTGCTCAACAGTGTCGGGACACAAGGAAGTGGCAGCCATTGGAAATCGATCTGCTCAAGTCACTCTCCACCCAGGCGGCGATCGCAATCCATCAGTCTGAGCTTTATCAGCAAGCACAAAGTGAAATCATTCAACGCCAACAGGCAGAAGCCATACTACAGCAGCAGTTTCAGAGGGAGCGTCTAATCGGATCAATCGCCCAACGCATTCGCCAATCTCTTAATTTAGAGAAGATTCTTAACGCAACGGTGGATGAAGTTCGACAAGTACTCCAGACTGACCGAGTAATCCTTTTCCGGTTTGAGCCGGACTGGAGTGGGAATGTAGTTGTGGAATCTGTAGATTCTAGTTGGCCCGCTATCCTCGGAACCAACATCTACGATCCTTGTTTTGAGGCAGATTATGTCTGGCCTTACCAACAAGGTCGGGTTAAGGCAATAGAGGATATTTACACCGAAGAGCTACACCCGTGTCATCTTGATTTACTAGCTCGGCTCAAGGTTAGAGCCAACTTGGTGGTACCGGTTTTGAACGGAGAAAAATTGTGGGGACTGTTGGTAGCCCATCACTGTTCAGACTCCAGACATTGGCAGCAATTCGAGATTGACTTGCTCACTTCATTGGCGTCCCAGTTAGCGATCGCGATTCAGCAAAGTCAACTATACGAACAAGCTCAAGCCCATGCTAAACGAGAGCGGGCAATTAATCAGGTCACTCAAGTTATCCACAGTTCTCTGGACTTAGATACGGTTTTTTCCAAGACTGTTTGTGAGATTGCCGAAGTCCTGCAAGTAGACCGTACTCAAATCGTCCAATATCTACCTGAACGAAAGATTTGGTTAAACGTATCAGAATATCGTAAAGACCCAGACTTGCCAGTGGCTCTAGGTCTTGAAATCCCAGATGAAAATAATCCAATTGCTGACCGACTCAAACGATTCGAAGTTGTGCGGATTGACGATGCTGATACTTGTGAAGACGAGACCAACAAAGGTTTTGCTCAAACATTTCCTGGCGCTTGGTTACTAGTACCACTGCACTTTGGCTCCAAGTTATGGGGAAGTCTCGGTCTGGTGAAGACTACTCATCCGTATCACTGGCAAGAATCGGAGGTGGAATTAATTTGTGCGGTTGCCGACCAAGTAGCGATCGCGATCCACCAAGCAGAACTCTACGAGCAAAGTCGCTCCGCAACGGCAACTGCCCTGACACAAGCCCAGCAACTCGAACAAGCCTTGCAGGAACTCCAGAAAACACAAACCCAGCTAGTACAGAGTGAAAAAATGTCTAGTCTGGGACAGTTGGTGGCTGGGGTAGCGCACGAAATCAACAACCCTGTCAGCTTCATTTATGGCAATTTGGTTCACGCCGGTGGGTACACTCAAGACCTACTGGGTTTACTACAGCTATATCAGCAGCAATACCCTAATCCCACGTCAGAAATTCAGTCGGAAATTGAAGCTATTGACCTGGATTTCCTGATTGAAGACCTGCCGAAACTGCTGGATTCAATGAGAGTTGGAGCAGAACGGATTTGTGAGATTGTGCGTAGCTTGCGTAATTTCTCTCGCCTTGCTGAAGCCGAGATGAAAGCCGTTGATATTCACGAAGGTCTTGATAGTACGCTGGTCATTCTGCAAAATCGCCTGAAAGCCCAAGGGGAGCATCCTGAGATTCAGGTGATTAAAGAGTACGGCAACCTGCCAAGAGTAGAGTGCTACGCGGGACAGTTGAATCAGGTGTTTATGAATTTACTCACCAACGCCATTGATGCTTTAGAAGAGTCAGTAGTCACTGGTCAGCAATCAGGATTCAGTGAAAAAACAACGGACAACGGACAACGGACAACGGACAAAAGACCAATAATTCGGATTCGCACCGAACTCCTCGACGATCAGCAGATAGCCATCCGCATTGCCGATAACGGTCCAGGAATGACGGCTCAAGTTCAAGCTAAACTGTTCGACCCTTTCTTTACCACCAAACCAGTGGGTATCGGTACGGGTCTAGGTTTGTCTATTAGTTATCAGATTGTGGTTGAAAAGCACGGTGGTCAACTAAACTGCCTTAGCGAGTTGGGGCAAGGTACGGAGTTTTTGATTCAGATTCCGCTGTTGCAGGCCGAGCAGGAACCCGGAGCGAACGTGTAGCTCAAACCCAATCCAAAATCCTTTGGTCAAGAATACAGTGGATAGAAAAGCCCGTCATTTGGTTCAAATTGCCAAGCTACACCCTGCGGATCGTGTGCCTTTGACCACTCAGAAAAGTCTTTTCTGTCTTTCTTGCGGCTAATGAAACTTTGAGAGTATGGAAGCTCAGTACTTGGATTAATCAACCTTTTGGCTAATTCAGACTGATTGAGGGGTTCTGTGGGCAGATCAGATTGTTGTAGTTTCGGGGTAGGTAATGTGCCAGATGCGCGTAGTATTTGGAAATACTTGTCTAAGCGCTGCTCGAATTTATCGAAACGCAATCGCATCCTTTGCTGTTCTACTAGCATTTGCTGGTTAACAGCTTTGTTAACCACCCTGTCCACAGCTTTCAGGCGTTCGTTAATTGTTTCATCAACAAAACTCTTGACAGAGTTTACTTTCTCTTGAAACTCGCTGACTTGAGTTAAGAGACAAGTCAGTCTGTCTGGTGCAATTTCCTCTGTACCCAACACCTGCCGGATTATTCTTTGGGCTGTCAAGCTTGGGTTTTCCTCTATATCTGTCTGCTGCATGAGCAAAGTGACCTCTTCATTTCTGAGGCGGAACGAGATAAACTGATTACCCATCTGTCTACTTACCGTCAACACAGCCCTTAACTAATTGTAGGGTCACAGTTTTGCTGCCCGGTGATTAACGGTCTGCGAACTAGGAAAAATATAAAGAAATGCAAGGCTTTTCCGCGTCGATTGCCTACCTAAGGCAAATAAATAAGTATTTCTACCAGTTCCCTCAGCTTTAACTCTCCTCACAAAAAGTCCCCATGTGTAGCGAAGCGGAAAAGAGGGGATGAAAGCCAGCGATTTTTGGGGAAATCCCCTAGTATTGGCACAACGACTGTTAAGCGATCGCTTATCTACCAGTAGTTCAGCCAACAGCTTAGGTATCAATGTATCGAATATTACACTGTATCTGACAATACAGCGGATACAGCGCGGCTTGCACCCATGATGAATAGAGTTCCTACTTTTGCCCCGTCCTACTCCTGCGGGGCATCTTCTTATTTAAGCGCAGCCTATACCTATTTACTTGAGTCTTTGCCTCTTATAGGTATCTAATCTTGGAAAAAACTTATTATTAGACCATGAAAATCTATATTTACTCATCCCCTTTCCGAACGATGCCTTTAGGTAGAGAAGCCGTGAAAATCTATGTAAAAGAACTCCAAAACATCGTTGGGCATACGCCATTTGATATACGCCATGTTGAGTAAAGAGGACGCAAAACTTAATAGCACAGCTGTTTGGCTATCCCTTGACTTTAAGACGGTTAAGCACAGACTTAATAGAATTACCGAGCAACTTGAGGATGTTCGGTGTGCCTCTACTCCTCAGATTGAGGTGGGTGACTATATCGATCGCGAAGACTACACCAAACTAAGGAAATTCATGGAAGATAATCAGCTAAACGAGTCAAAGGCGCTCGCAATAATTGTGAATGCCTTTTTTCGTGGTACACCTACGCCACCGAGTAGTACACTCAGTCCACCAGATGAAACACTATAGCCAATAGCGACGCTTGAACAGCACTTCAACAGGGTTAGCAGCTACGAGAAAGTTTAAAATAGTCATGTTTTTGACAAAAATAGCGATAAAATATTGCCCTCATTTTAGAAACCTAGAATGAGGGCTGATATTAGGAATCCGCTTAGGTCAAGCTGAGAACAGGGGTCAACACTGACACAGTATCAAGCCAAACCACTGTTTAGGGTCAGTCCAGACTTGAAGCGGTTTTAGACCCTTTGCCTGAAGTTCCTGTTGCATGACGCCCAAGTCGAATTTGCGGGAAATTTCCGTCATGATAGTTTCATCGGTGTCAAATTTAACTGTGAGGTCAAGAGCCTCCAACCGAACCGTCTGCGCTTTCAAGCTTCGTAAATGCATCTCTATCTGATGCAGCTGGTCATTGTAAAACGCCCAATGTTCAAATGATTGCGTGTCAAAATTGCCCTCAAAACGCTGATTCAAATGCTCCAGCACATTAATATTAAATTCAGCTGTCACTCCCTGACTGTCGTTGTAGGCCGCTTCCAACAACTGCTTCGACTTTTGCAAGTCAATCCCTAGTAAGAAATACTCACCAATATTCAGAGCCGCTTTGATCTGCGAGAAAAAGATATCACACTCTTGGGGATTGAGATTTCCGAGCGTACTACCCAAGAAAAAAATCATCCGGCTGGGTAGCTGAGATGGTTTTAGCTGTTGGAGTGCCGACTCATAAGTGCTGATTAAGCCGTGAACCTTAAGTGAGGGATAATCCGCTAGCAACTGCTGGGCACTGCTTTCCAGAATTCCGGCGCTAACATCAATGGGTAAATAGCGTAAAGGGTAGCCCAAAGCCTCATAGGCATCCAACAAAAGGCGAGTTTTTGTTGAACTGCCGCTACCCAGTTCCACCAGTTCACAAGAACCCGTTAACTGAGCAATTTCCCCAGCATACTGGCGCAAAATCACCGCTTCTGTGCGCGTCGGGTAATATTCTGGTAACTCACAGATTTGTTCAAATAGTTGAGAGCCACGGTCATTGTAGAAATATTTAGGCGGTAAGGTTTTGGGAGTTTGAGTTAACCCTTGGATCACATCAGTGCCAGCAATTGTTTCAGCATCTGAGGGTGCACTGAGATTAACCAACCGTTCGATCTGTAAGCGTTTCTCATGCGGGGAGGGCTGCTTACGGTAAACTGCACTCTGAGTTAAATTTCTCACGTTAATTATTCCCTAGGATTGCATTACGAAACTGCCTGAAACACCTTGGCAAGCCAGATGTTTCAGGCTCAAACCCGTGATTTATTACCACTCGCCAAGGATACTAAGACCCAGAACAGGCAAGATTAAACGTGCTTAAACGAGATTTACAGCGTTACGACAAACCCGTGCCATTGGCACAGCGAAAACCAGCCAAAATCTGACGAACGCCCGGATAATACCAGTTACGAAAGCTGGAACGCATCGCCCAAGGGCGGGTTGCCCAACTGCCACCTTTAAGCACTCGGTGCTGCCCGTCGAAATAGGTTTGGGAATAGCCTTGATAAGGGTAGCTCACAAATCCTTCGTAGCCGTCGAACCAGCTAGATGTCCACTCCCAGACATTGCCCAGCATATCGTAGCAACCAAAGGCACTCTGCCCTAGTGGATAGTCATTGACTGGAGTCGTTTGTCCAGCAATATTGTCATGATTGCATCGCTGAGTTTGGGGTTCGGCGTCGCCCCAGGGATAGGTCTGGCGACGCCCCACCGCAGCATCCCAACTAGCAGCTTTTTCCCATTCTGCCTCAGTCGGTAGTCGTTTCCCGACAAATCGAGCATAGGCTTCGGCTTCGTACCAACTCACACCGCAGACTGGATGATTGTCCCAAGTTGGAGCATCTGACCAATATAGGGGTTGAGCAACTGGATTTTCTTGAAGCCACTGCCACCCAGCGGGTGACCACCAGTGGCTGTTCTGGTAGCCACCCGCCTCTACGAACACTCGATATTGTCCACAGGTGACGGGGTAGCGGTCGATCCAGTAGGTGTCCAAGTATACACGGTGGAGCGATCGCTCATTATCCAGGGCGTCGATTGAGTCGTTCCCCATCTCAAATTCACCAGCAGGGATTTCAATCATCTCCGCCGGAGGTTCGAGACAGGAGGGGAGATTTTCAGTACGACCCCTCGCCCACATCTCCTGATGTCGTTCTAGGAGATGCCAGCGTTGTAATTGCAAAACAAAGGCGATTGTTTCGGTGTGCTGGCTTTCATGCTGAAGCAAAAAGCGCCATAAGCGTTCTTGCTTCTCTAGGGGTGCAGTTTCTAGGTAGGTCAATACTTGGGTTCTGACTGTATCCAGATAATCACAAATTTCTGCCAGTGGTGGTAAATTCGCGCGATCGCTTTTTGGCAAGCCATCAGCCGCAAACAACTTGTGATACTCCGGAAATACTGATGGAAAGCCAGCGCTGCGCTCTAATATCCAGTAGGCTTCTGTAAATGCAATGTGTCCAAGATGCCAACCCACGGGGCTGAATTCTGCATGGGCTTGCCTACGGAAGGTAATATCATCCATGCCTTCAAATAGAGCCAGGGTGCCGACGCGACATCGATGCATGGCAGACGCAAGAGCGTCTCTACAAGACTTGATGGATATGGACTTCAAGATTTTCTCCTACACTAAGAATGCTACTATTCGGCAAGCTGTTCCAGTTGCCGGTGAACAGTGGTTCAGAAGCAATAATTACTGCATTTGGGTAAGTTGGGTCATCCCTCAGCCAGTAGAGTGTAGGAGTCGAGGAACCGAGTCCATAGCGACTGGCGACGAGACGATGACCATCAGTAGCGATCGCGTTTGCAGAAAAGCTGGTTTGATGCTCTTTCGCTAACTCAGTTAGGGTCATCAATGTGGTGTACAGTGCCTTTTCAAGTGAGCTATCCGGTAAGGCTTGCAAGGTATTGACTAGCAGAGCGAAGATGTGTTCGGAATCGGTAGTGCCATTGATGGACTGGTAAACCTGATCACTGAGGCCATTACGTATAGGTCGATACAGTGTCTTCCGGAACTTGTCGATATAGCCGTTGTGGATAAATAAAAGGCGATTATCTCGAAATGGCTGACAGTTGCTCATATCCAGTGCCTGACCTGGTGTTGCACTGCGGACATACCCCAACACACACTTCGACTCGACATAACGGCTCAATTCAGGAAGGTTGGTTTCATTCCAAATTGGCAGCGTGTTTTTGTAGATGAAGGGGTCAACATCCTGCTGGGTGTGATACCAACCAATTCCTAACCCATCAGCATTGACCACACCAGAGGTCATCTCTTGGGGTTGGTAACTCTGGACAATCAGCGAATGTTCTGGTTTATACAATAGTTGGTCAAGTTGAATGCTTGCACCAAGGTAGCCAAGTAGTCGGCACATACTAAAAAACTTGTTTTTACATCATTAGTAGTCCACCCTATTGATTCTGCCAGTCAACTCAAGGCTGAGGTCGGGAGAGCCGGTGGCATTTCCTTCAGGTGAATTACTATAGGAAGACTAAGCTCTCTATCTAAAAAAAACCTGAGAATTTGGATAGAGTTGCTTTTTGAGAATGAAGAAGGAAGCGATCGCCCGCTTGACCGAGAAAAATTTGGTCACAAGCCCCCGGATTCATCCGTGGGGACAATCCAAAATCGTTCGACTGAGCGTCTCCGCCCTGAGCTTGTCGAAGGGTCACGCCGAAGTCCAAAATCCAAAATCCAAAATCGAATGACCACTTATCGGGTGACACGGGAACATCGAAGCTGACACAGAGATGTCTCTACCAAAGGCAGCAACTGACAACTGACCGACGGCGCAGCGATTCCTCCTCAGTTCAAAAAACACGGGCCTTCCTTGCCGCCCTTATGTGAGACATATCACAGATGAGGTTTATTCACATCACGAATCATCAAAAAATGCGTTACTTTTAGGTAAATACAGTATCACTTATCGACACAATAATTATCACTTCTTTGATGTATTTAAATTACTGGGATTTTTCGTAAAATACATCATTATAAAAACATGATTCGCAGCAGTGACTGTAATTAACAGATAATATTCGGAGTTTAACCATGACCCTATCAGCCTTAGCCAGTAACAAGTTAGGAAACGGGAAAGCGGATACCTTGTTAGGTGAGCGGGACAAAGTTTCGCTCAAATCCC
>DATNPI010000346.1:0-1965 GCA_036703325.1 Coleofasciculaceae cyanobacterium | reverse complement strand
TTCAAGACTTCAATGTAGTTAAGCACTTGAGCCATTGCAGCGGTTGCCACCCTCTAATGCTTTAAGCTCCCGCCTTGATGGCCAAAGTACGTAGATCCAAGAAGTCCTGACCAAAGTAAGGCGAGTACATGGAATTAGGTTCGCTGGGTTCTGTGTGACTGTTGAGACCATTGATGTAATTCACTGCTCCAGTTTTACCCGCGCTATAGTTGACGATCCAAGGGCCACCGCTTGAACCACCTGTCATGTTGCATCCCATGCCGATGGTTTTGTAGGTGCTATGAGTTGTCCCATAGGCAGATTTGCAGTAAGCCAACTTCTTACCATCGAACGGTGAAGCCGCAGGATAGCCAAAGGCATACCAGGTTTGGTTGGGTGAGATATTTGCTTTATAGCCTAGATACCCCACAACATCGTGTAGCTTCTTGCCATTTGTATCGCACGCCTTGACCATGCCCAAGTCTTTCGCAAGCAAAAATGCTGTGTGGAAGGCTGTTGTTACGTACTTTTGACAAGCTGGCCAGCGTCCATAGGGTTCTCTATCCTTAGGATTGGAATTGTTAGGGTTGTAGGCAGGTACAAACATCCAATTTTCGTGGTATTTCCCTTTGCCGTTAGATACGCAGTGACCTGCTGTTACGATTAGACGTTTATTTGTGCTATTGACTGCGGAGGCTGAGCATGTGAAGTCAACCCCCGACATGGTGAAAAAGACTTTCCCGATCGTCCGGTGGGGAAATTGCTTGTATTGGTTGGATGGTACAAACCCTGACGTAAACGGGAAAGGATATTTTAAATTAACGGGTTGTGATTTTGCTGGCTCCGGGGCAGGGGCAGTATTCGGTGTAGTAGTCTCAGCAGAACCTCCACTAGAACCCACCACAGGAAAGCCGATCGTTGAGGGTGATTGTGCTGATGCTGTTTTAGGAGTGCCAACCACAGAAGCATCTAGTGATATTGGTCTAGCCTTCTGCATGCGCTCAGTTGACCAATAGTCATTGGCAGCTTGGGCAGCTTGTGGGGATACTTGCTGGCTAACGTTACCACTAGCAACATTTTGGGCGTTAGCCATGAATGGGATTAGCGCTGTCGCTACTAAACCGCCAAATATGCTGGTAAAGCCAAGCCCTTTTGCGAATTTCATCTTCGGTAATTTTCCTGGTACAGCAAAGAAAGGTGTATTGGGTAGGGAACAAAAAACTGCTAACACCCACCATTTTCGGGCTATTCGGGTCGAAGTCTTGAGTAAAATTTTTGAGCTACTTACATATTTTTGAGTCATTGTTTTTGAGTCATTTTATTAGTCCGCCTTAATGTTAATAAGGTTCACGAAGGGTACTTAATTTGACCTACATTGATTACCCAAACCACACCAATCGCCTCTCTTGGGAAACCTTCCTAAAACACGGCAGTTTCTTTCGGAGAGAAATTCTACTGGCTTGAATCATCCGCTTGATTTATACGGTAGAAGGTTGAACCGAAAAAAACATTACTCTTCTGTGCCAAGTTAATCACCTAATTCAGCAATCCAATTGCAGACTTGTGCAATCTTATTTGGCTTAGACTTAACAATCCGAACCCTAACGATGTGGTATTAGGAGGGCAGGGGGCTATCCCTTCTGGATCGGTTGTACTTGGCGGCGTGGAAGGAGCCAAGGCACGTTTGAGGGCAGCAACCGATCAGAAATCCTACACCACCGCTTGTAGGGAACTTGCCAAGTATCCGGATGGTGATATCCTGCTACGCCAGCTTGCTGTACGGCGGTGTGTTGCCATCACCAAACATCCTGTAGGTTTGTTCCTAACCCTCTTCTGTCACTCTCAGAGAATTAAAATAAAGAAATAAATACTGTAAACCTCGTGCATTGTAGGCAGGGTAATGGATGTAGAGTTACAAATTCTGAAACATTTGGCAAGAGATGCACAGCCAACGGTATCCTTCATCGATAAATATTGTGTGGGGTA
>DATNPI010000314.1:0-3521 GCA_036703325.1 Coleofasciculaceae cyanobacterium | reverse complement strand
AATCCCGTTGCCAGGATTCATTAATTTGAAAGACAACTGAGAAGGAGTTCACTTGTACCAACTGCTGTTTCAATCCCGTTGCCAGGATTCATTAATTTGAAAGTCAATCTCACTTGGCGAAAATGTTGCTGTAACAGTTTTGGGTTTCAATCCCGTTGCCAGGATTCATTAATTTGAAAGCACAAAACTTCGATTCCCCACCCACCCCAATCAAGTTTCAATCCCGTTGCCAGGATTCATTAATTTGAAAGTCGAGCGCTGCTCACTGTACCTCCTGCCATCGCTTGTTTCAATCCCGTTGCCAGGATTCATTAATTTGAAAGTTTTGTGCTGCTCTCAGAATGGCTTCAGTTGTTTCGTTTCAATCCCGTTGCCAGGATTCATTAATTTGAAAGCTCCAGCTTGGGTAGCATAACAGGCACCCACTGGTTAGTTTCAATCCCGTTGCCAGGATTCATTAATTTGAAAGTCCGCCCTCTAAAATCGAGTCTAGGAGAGGTTTCTAGAACTGATTCTGACGGCTCCCAATTTGAGGAGCGTCAAATGGGGTCACGAGCAACAGTTAGGAATATCCCTAAAAGGCTCAACTCTTTAATTTTCAAGGTTCTGAGCGTTTTGACGGCTCCCCAGGATTTTCGCCCCCGCTTCGACCCGTCAGATTTGACGCTGGCTACGATCATAAGATGATCGTCTCTTCCTGTCGAGGTTTATCCGAACCGTAGGTAATTGTCTTGCGTACAGCACCTGCATCCAAGACATAAATACGCACTGAGTCCTCGGCTGGCTTAATCAATTCCTCAATCTTGACTTTGAGTTTAGCAAACTGCATCCCCGTTAAAAAACATTCAAAGACGCTGTATTGAGTCCAAGTGCCATAGCCACAGAGCATACTGTGCAATCGCTTTCGCCGTTTATTCGCTGCCTTATTGTCAGGTAGGTCATAAATGACCAAATAAAATAGAGTTTGACCGTTCATCGCAGGCTCAGGGGTTTGTAAACTACCCTTTCCTGTAAATGGCGACTCAACAACCGAGCCTGTAACTCCACAGCACGGCGATAGGTACAGCGATAATCAAAAACAGGATGCTTGAGTTCCGAGTTCATCTTCCGATCAAAGGCTTCAAGGAATGTTTTGCGTCCGTTCTCTGACAAACGGTAAGCCCCCAGACTTTCAGTAAAATCTTTAGGCTTCAACTCCTTGTGACTCAACACCGAAAAGACAAGACTATCCGCAATTAGTGGTCGAAATTCTTCCATTAAGTCCAAAACCATTGCTGGCTGACCACGAGTAGTTTCATGCAAATAGCCAATGTAGGGGTCTAAACCTGCTACGTGTACCGCTGCTACTACCTGCACTTGCAATAAACTATAGGCAAAACTTAACAGAGCATTAACTGGGTCTGTTGGTGGACGACGATTTCGACCTGTAAATGTCCACTTATCTCCCAAAATAGCTGACCAACAAGCGAAATATTCTCTTGCTGATAATCCCTCGATTCCTCGGACTTCATTGAGGGTTGTTTGCTCCTTAACTAACTGTTTGCGCTGTTTTAGTGGATTATCCTTTTGACCGTAGCGATAGAGAATCTGGTATTGATTATGAATTTTAGTGGTGACAATAGCCTTAACTAAGTTTAATCTTCGCCCATCATCTCCATAAACTTGATACTGAGCCAGCCTGAGCTGACCATTACGAGAATAGCCTGGGAGAGTTGAGCCTAAATACTTCCCAAAAGCCGAAAGGTAATGAACTGGCATCCCCAATTCCAAGGCGTAGGTTAGAGCTTCTCCCGTAATTTGAGGATTGCCCATCAAGACTATCTGTTCTACTGTTTGAGCTGGTACAGGTTGTTTTTTCCACGAACCATCGGGCTGTTTCAAAGCCACATTAAACGCTTCATGAGTTTTGCTCAAAACAGCATCAGGCTGGGTAATATAGAGAACTGACATAAGCACTCCTTAAGCACGTAGTTGTTTCATTTCTCTAGGAAGACAAATGCTCTGCAAGCTACAGTCCCGACATTTTCGGGGATGGTCAATCGGTGCAGGCATAGAATTCATAACAGCAGCGTGGGCAGCTTGAATGGCTTGTTCAGTGGCGTGACGAAGCTGGGGTGTAAAGGGAACTTTTTGACGGCGGCGGTTGGCATAGTAAAAAATTTCTCCAGAGGTAATCGTTCGCCCAGTGCGCTCCTCCAAGCACAAAGCCGCTCCACAAAGTTGAAAATGGTCGCTGAGATGATGAGCCATTCGACCCTTTTTGTATTCCAGAGGGACAAGTTGACCGTCTCGTTCTTCAACTGCATCGATAATGCCGTTGACCAGAAGGCGATCGCTCCACACCCACTGCTGGCGATAGACTAGAGTATCGCCTTCCTGAGATTGACCTTCTTGATCTACATTCCGATGAAGGTGACGACCAAGAATAATATGTTCGTTATCGGCTGTTTCCCCTAACTGGTACTCCAGATAAAAACGGCGATGGCAATATTCCCAGGCATTCAAATAAGCCAGGGGAAGATAGTGTTGTTCATTCATATTCAGTAGCGTGAAATTATGTCGGCTTCTTAAGAGGATGAGTGGCTAGCTGAGTCTGTCCCATTCCCATCGATGTTTTGCGACCCACCCCTGAAAAAAAGGCAAAATGCGCTAAGATCGTCGCCAACTTGGCTTGTTCAGCGTTGGGAAAGCGATAGCGCACCCAACCTTGAGTACCAATTTCCGAACCACCCTCCATTTTGAGCGCGTAGGTTTTCAGTTCGTAGGCAGAAACTAGCCCTTCCCATTCAACGGCTGGAAAGTTAAGTTCTTCCGGAGCAAAAGCATTCCAGCGTCGAAGTAAGCTGCCAAATACTAATTCAGGTAAGGGAAAAGGCTGAATGCCTCGACTTTGCTTAAAACTTGTGGGTGAAAGAAAGTTTAATTCAATATCTGCTAGGGTCTGGGGCGTATTGGCAAGGAGTCTGTAGTCAGCCGAACCAGCTAAGCGATGTGTCCCTGGTAGCGTGTAAATGCTGCGGAGCGCGAAAGCAAATTGACCCAAAATCAATGGTTGCGTTCCCCATTTCTCTATACCCACCAACAAGGGTTCCATAAGGCTCCCATCAAGAAGACCGACTCGGAAGTAAAAGTTATCCCCTGCCTGCGTTCCTCTTGAGCGGCGGTTTCCCAGCAAACCTGATAAACTCAAAGGTGATTCTTGGCTAGCATGAATTGAATCAGCTATCTGGGGATTTCCCAGGTTTAGCCAGTTCATCACCAAGCCGTGAAGTGCTCTTGATAGAGTAAATGGAATGTTTCCTCTATCGGCAGCGGCTAGCTCTACAACCAGTGAGTAGAGAGTTTCAGGCTTATGAGGCTGTAGCGACATAACTGGCTCCATAGAATGCTCCCCTCGGCAAACGAATGCGTTCTGGTAGTTGAGGGAACTGCGATCGCAGTGACTTCCAATCGTCCCCCGTCGATTCCCAATAATCGCCCGTCAACTGAGCCTGACTCACTAGACTTACAGGTGGCATAAC
>DATNPI010000252.1:0-3832 GCA_036703325.1 Coleofasciculaceae cyanobacterium | reverse complement strand
AATGTTGCCAAAGTCAGTATTGCAGGTGCGGGAATGATCGGGCGTCCTGGTGTTGCGGCAAAGATGTTCGCCACCCTTGCAGAAGCTGGCGTCAACATCAAGATGATTTCCACCAGCGAAGTCAAAGTCAGTTGCGTGATTGACAACGCAGATTGCGATCGCGCCGTTGCAGCCCTCCACACCGCCTTTGAAGTCGGGGAAGTCGGGGCAGACAAATCACCCCCTTCATCTGCCTCATCTGCCTCATCCCCCTCATCCCCTGTCAGGGGTGTCGCCCTAGATATGAACCAGGCGCGTTTGGCAATTCGCCAAGTACAAGATCGTCCAGGAACGGCGGCGAAGCTGTTTGGACTGTTGGCAGAACACAACATCAGCGTAGACATGATTATTCAATCCCAGCGCTGTCATGTGATCAATGGCGTTCCCAGACGAGATATTGCCTTCACCGTTGGCAGGATAGATGCACAAGCAGCGCAAAAAATGCTCCAGCAAGCAGCCGCAGAATATGGATGGGGTGAAGTCGTATTGGATAGTGCGATCGCCAAAGTCAGTGTTGTGGGAGCAGGCATGGTAGGACAACCAGGCATTGCGGCTACAATGTTTGAAGCACTAGCACATCACCAAATTAATATCCAAATGATTGCCACTTCGGAAATCAAAATTAGCTGTGTTGTAGCGCAAGAGGAAGGCGTTAAGGCATTGCAAGCGATTCACACAGCATTTGGGCTTGCAGGTAGCCAGAGTATTCAAGTGCCTGCTTAATAATCGCTGTTGGAGGGTTTCAATTGTTAGACGGCGGGTTAGAGAGGTAAATATTGAACAGTATTTAACCACTCGTCCGGTTCAGACACTTGTGCAATTAGCTCTAAATCTTTGACGTACTGTCCAATCGTACCTCCTAACTGGTGCCCAAAAATTAGTCCTGCAAACGGTTTACTCTGATGTTGCCAACTCTGGGCCATTGCTTTGAAGCGAATGTCCTGCGTGAAAAGCACTCGTTCAAGCAAACGAACACGCTCTAAAAGTTCATCATCTGGCAACTCATCTGCACCATCTTCAATCGCGGTAAGCACATCTATACCTCGTCGCCGAAGCTGATCAGTGATTGCTTGAGGAACATGAACATCCATATATAAACGAATTGTCACCTACAAAATTCCTTTTGCCCTCATTCGCACAACAAATGGAGAAGCAGGAGACTGAGCTTTTTCCCGTTGTACTTGTTCCCATTCAGTGCGAATTTCGGTATCAATCTCTTCCTGATGATCAAAGTAATACCCCATTGCTGCGTAAGCTTCGGAGGGGCGTAAGTAAGGGTGCTGTCGGCACATCTCCTCGACTGACCAACCATGTGCCAAGTAATCCATTGCTAGCTGAGCAACTCGAATACGGGGCAATCTTTGCAATCTAGCTGACTGACCCTCTAGCTTTTCAATATGAGGATAAATAATTTGAGATGTCATAGCTACCCTTAGAGCTTTGAATTCAAAGTCTAGCATAGCCACTAGGGAGAAGCGATCATCGCTTATATCCCAATACGGTGGTTTTGATTGTTGGATAGCACTTTACCTAAAACCTTTCAACCCTAAAGAATAATAATGGATTGCCATTCACAATCCTTTCCTCTACTTCTCTCATTCCAATTCTTTCTGCTACTTTCCGTGACTCAAGGTTTGGCTGATCACAGCTTGCTAAAAGATACTGATAGCCAAGTTCGTTAAAACAATACTCCAGGATTCTGGTTGCGGCTTCAGTCGCATAACCTTTTTTGGTCGCTTCAGGCAGCAAAGCATAAACTAATTGGGGCTGCTCTTCATCAAAGAAATACCACAAACCAACAAACCCGATAATTTCTTTCTCATCTTTAGTCTCAATAAACCAAAGACCAAACCTTCTTTCATCAAAGAGCTTTTGGCTCTCTATCAACATTTCTTCAACTTGTTGCAAAGAAAAAACCTTGTCGTCGCATAAATACTTTCTAACGTATGGATTAATAAAAATACTGTGTAGTGTGTTCAGATCGCTCTCTAAGATTGGCTTCAATAGCAACCTGTGAGTTTCAAATATCAAGCTCATTCCATTTCTTGCCAAATTCAACTTTTCAATCTTCTGTTTAGCTATACCGTCTGTCCATTCGTTCCAAGGCATACACTAGACTGCGATGGCACGAAGTGCCCGCATAATTGCGATGCTCCGGAGGAGCCGCCCTGCATGGCGTTCGCGTAGCGTGCCCAAAGGGCATTGGCGCAGAGCGGCCGCTTTCAGCGATCGCCCTCATTTATCCCTTGCTGACTCAATCTCTTGCAGTATAAGCTACTGCGTAGGGTAGATATACCTCAAGAGCTTGTCGCCAGACATCGCCCCCTTACCAAAGTGAACAAAAAAGCGATATTGCATACTTGAAGATCTACAACTCCAAACAATATCTTTACTGATATCCTTGAAGCGATCGCAAAAAAATTGTCCAGGCAAAAGTAAATGATGGAAAGTGCAACACTGAAGGCTCCCCCTGGTTTGTTCGCAGAGATATGGATGGTTTATTTGGGCTTTTTCTCGACAATTTGATTCAAATTTTGTTGATTGTTAATTTCTCTCAAGGAGTCCTTGCCTTTCCTGCGTTCCTGGTGTACAAGCGTATTTTGCCAGGAATTGCTTTAAGTTTAATTGTCGGTAACTTTTATAGCGCTTCTCGCTTGCGTGCAATACACAAGTGTAGAGACTGTACTGTACGGTCTCTAGATTATTCGTTCTGCTGTATGTGATCCTTAGGAGAACCGCTATAGGCGTTTGCGCAGCTCCTCCGTTAGCGAACGCGAGTGCGTGTGCCTTTGGCACTTAGCTCTCCCGAAGGGAGCAGGAGGCACACAATTTCCCGCTATTCATCGGAAATTTTAGTTTGTGTGCTTAGCTTTCGGACGAAAGAAGATTTGGCGCAGGTTCAGTTTTGGATGACCGAGGTTTTTCCGCCATGCTTCCATGTAGGTGTAGAACACGGGAGTTAAATAAAGCGTCAAGATTTGCGAGAATACCAACCCGCCGACGATCGCAATTCCCAAAGGACGACGCGCTTCAGATCCTGAACCTGTCCCGAGTGCAATCGGCAACGTTCCGATCAGCGCTGCCATTGTCGTCATCATGATTGGGCGGAAACGAACGATGCAAGCTTCATAGATAGCATCAAACGGACGTTTGCCATCCTTTCGCTGCCGTTCGATCGCAAAGTCTACTAGCATGATGCCGTTTTTCTTGACGATACCCACCAGCAGAATGATGCCGATAAACGAGTAGAGATTTAATTCAACCTGGAAAATCAGCAGCGTTAGTAATGCGCCAAACCCCGCCGAAGGTAAACCGGAAAGAATCGTGAGTGGGTGAATGAAATCCTCGTAAAGAATGCCGAGAATCAGATAAATCACCACAATCGAAATCAGCAACAGCCAACCTAAATCATTAAAGGATTGTTGAAAAACTTGTGTCGAACCCTGAAAGCTTGTTGTAATCGTTGATGGCAGGAGTTCCTGTGCGGCTTGCTTGATGGCTTCGGTTGCCTGACTCAATGATACTCCCGGTAACGTATCGAAGGAAATCGTTGCTGAAGGAAGTCCACTCAAGTGGGTGACAGTGAGGGGACCAACATTCTCAGTGATGGTGGCGATCGCACTCAGCGGAATCGATTTTCCATTGCTTGATCGCACATAAAGCATCGAGAGAGCGTTGGGATCACGCTGATACTCTGGCTTCAATTCTAAGATGACGTAGAACTGATCGTTCGGCGTGTAGATGGTTGAAATCTGTCCAGAACCATAGGCATCACTCAAAGTTCTCTCAACCT
>DATNPI010000238.1:0-7071 GCA_036703325.1 Coleofasciculaceae cyanobacterium | reverse complement strand
ATCTGTGGCGATCGCAATCACCTCAGCATCTGCCCTTGGACTACCACTGCCAATCACCTCTACACCCAGTTGGTGAAATTGTCGCTGACGCCCTGCTTGAGGATTTTCGTAGCGAAACATCGGCCCTGTATACCAGAGGCGTTGTACTCCGCCACTGGCATAGAGATTATTCTGAATAAACGCTCGTACTACGCCGGCTGTCCCTTCTGGGCGTAAAGTTACAGAACGCGGTGGGGTAGCCCGGTCATTGAATGTGTACATTTCCTTTCCAACAACGTCTGTCGCTTCACCAATACCCCGTTCAAACAGCTCTGTCCGCTCAAAAATTGGAGGACGAATTTCCTGATAAGCAGCTGTATAAAGAATCTGCCGTGCGAGCGCTTCAACCTGCTGCCAATACCCGACTTCTTCCGGGAGAATGTCCCGTGTTCCTCGTAAAGCCTGAATAGAACTCATTAAACTTTCGCTTCCAATCGATGTCTCACGGCACTTCCTGAGAAGTTACTTCCTCCCAGGCACCATAGCGATTTTGATAATACGCCAAAATTTGGTTCACCCGTTCTCGACTCGCTGGATCAGAACCATCCGCTTGACAGATCCACAAGCCACCAACCTGACTTTGGTTGTAATCAAACTCCTGGGATGTCTGGGGAATCAGATCGGCGTCTACTCCTTGCACTTGCCGCAAATGACCAGCCACCTCTCGATACACTGCCAAGGGCAACCCAGGACAGCAAATTTGATACCGCAACTTTTTGAGTACCGCCTCCTGCACTCTTTCAACTCCTACATTCACGCTCTACAGGTATATATCACGCTTAAGCAGGGCTATTAGTATTTTCCACCATCAGTGCCGGGAGAGAGGCTGTCGGTACCTCAGGTTCTTCAGGTGAGCCTGCTGGTCGTTCTCCAACTCGTCGGGCAACCTCAATTCCATATTGTTCCAGAATCACAACTGGCTCAGGACCTCGATTCATTTCAATCCGCTTCACTAGCACCTGCCCATTTGATAGCCGCTGTCCTTCCCGGACATAGCGACTCGGCTCATTCGGTACGTTTACAATTGCCGTAGGCACACCACCGACTTCAACCACTCCTGTGACTTCGATTCCCTTTGCCTGGGTCGGTTCCGGTAGCTTGGGCAGCTCTGGCGTAAAGTTGGGAGGAGGAGGAGGAAGAGGAAGAGGAGCAGTTCCGGGGGGAGGTAAATTTGGAGTATTAGGAGTAGGACGAACGGCAATAGGAGACTGAGGTCTCGGTCTCTGTTGAGGGGGACGAGGCAAGACGTTTCGGGGTCTAGGTGCCTGCGCTTGTGTCCTAGTTGTGCCTCCAGTTCTGCCCCCAGTTCTGCCTCCATTGGTGCCTCCATCGGTGTCTCCATCGGTGCCTCCATTCGTTCTTGGAGTTGCAATTCCTCTCCGAGGCGTCAGCGGAAGCGGGGGAACTACTGGCACCGGTCTGGCGGTCTCCCCACTTCCTGGGTTCGGAGAAACCGTCACTTCCGGTCTGACATCTTCAATTGCCGCAAATGGATCGTTACGCCCTTTGTTAATTCGCTTTGCTTCTGCCTCTGGCGGCGGAACTTGAATCAAGCCAGCCACTGCTGTAGAATTCCTCGGCTGCTTGGGCGTCAAGGGATTGGCAAAAGGAGTTGCCGAGGGTGATGGTTTTGTACGAGGGGTGGCAGGAGTCTTTGCTACAGGGGTTGTTTGGACTGCCTGTTCACTCTCGTCACCAATAGGACAACCTCCCATGAATAGAGCTAGTACGCTCACTAACGCAATTAATTTAACTTGACGCATGACCAGTCCCCCAACGTATTACCAGAAGACACCGTAGAAATTACCTGTAAGTGGAAATCCAGCCAATCTGTAAATCACTCAATAGAGCGAAAAAGCTTTTGCTACTTCATTGTGAACCGTCGATTGGTCAACATCATAGACCTCAACGGCTCTCCATTATAAGCAAGGCGATTAGTAATTTTTCTGTGCCTATACACATACCAATATATTAGTTTCCGCAAACCAATGTCACGGACAAATACGTTCAAACAATTGTGCTTTCCAGGGCTTTTTTCACAAGTTTGTTAACTACTGAGAAAGAAGCTTTTCAACGTTCCACCCCAATCATTAACGTTTTCAGCGAGTCCAGCCCTTTTTTAACACGGCGGGAGACGGTTACAACACTAATATCTAAGCGTTCTGCCACCTCTTTTTGTGTCAAATCGTGTAAAAAGACAAATTCCAAGATCTCGCGAGTTCGCTTTTCCAGATGAGCCAAAGCTTGTTGCAAGCGAATTTGGTCTTCCTGCGCTAACTGAAAACTGCGATATCGAGGGTCAGGTACGAGTTCGCCTAAGCTGGTCGTCCCCTCCTCTGCATCTCGCACGGGCGTATCTAAGCTCAGAGGTTCACGATTTTGATGAGCCAGCTTAATTTCTTGCCATTCAGCCAGGGAAATGTCCAATGCCACCGCTACTTCAGCATCTGTTGGCTGTCGGTTGAACTTCACCCGTAACTCTTGAATAATTTCCGCAGACTGTTGCCGTAGCGCCAGCCAACGTCGAGGAATGCGAACCGAACAACCCCGATCTCGTAAATAGTGCTGAATTTCACCACGAATGTAGGGAATGGCAAATGAACTGAAAGCGCTTCCCTTGGTCGTGTCAAACCGTTCAATAGCACGTATTAAGCCGATACAGCCAACCTGAAGCAAATCTTCGTAGCTTTCGGTACATTGATTAACCCAATGATGGGCTTCTTTTCGAACTAGACCGAAATTGAGGTGAACTAGTTGATTGCGAAGTTCAGCAGAATCCAATTGCTTATACTCTCGCAACAATCGTAGGCTCTCATGCTTCAGGTCATGGGTAACGGAGGTAGACATAGCACAATTTGAGTGGTAGAGCACAGTCTGATGAAAGACTCTTAACTTACGCAATAGTCTTCTTTGAAAGAAGTTGCTGCTGTGATTTAGAACACAGGCATTAGTTTTACAAGGCTTCTTCGCACCCATTAGACAACTGCATTAAGCCATAAAAAGATTGACGGCTTGCCGGGAAGTCTTCAATCTTGTAGCAAGTAGATATGCTGTTGTAAAACAATATTATCAGGTGAGTAAGATTTCTCATAGTAGTAATTTCACAAAGCTGAACCCTTGGGAGCAACCGTGTTTCTACTTAGACGCACTCCTTAGACAGCGATAGACCGCTGGATGCCAAGGCTTTTTCTCATGGCTGTTAAAATGAGTTCTTGCAAAAGTCAAGTCTTGTAAGCTGCTGTAGTACTTATAACCCTTGGAAAGCCATTTATTCACAGTCTAACGTTTCTTGGGTTGAGCTGGCTGGCAGTAAGGACTTACGCACTTTCTTCCTAATCCGCCAACCCTGGGGGGAACAAAATCTAGATTTTTCCAGCTTTGGGTGGGCTAATCGGCAGATATAGCTGAAGTCTTGGGAAAGAAAGCTGGTGCCAATAAAAAAGGGGCAGTTGCCCCTTGTCAAAAACTTTTTCAAAAAGTCAGAGAATGCTTTGTCGATCGCGTAGCCAACGAGAGTTATCCTTGTTCCGGTTCAACTCGACCGTAAAAGATACCCCGAATCTTTACTTCTTTTGGTTCAGCAGCACCCAAGTCAGTATCAGAGGGCTGTTCGCTCTCAAATGTACCGGCAATTTCACCAGTGCGGCTATCTACCTTGGCAATTTGCAGGGAGATAGAGCCTTTGAGACTTTGCACTCGCTTAACATTGGTACGATTTAGGTCCTCTTTATCGGCTTGGGATGGGAGGGCGACCGCATTATCATAACCAGCGGCAACGCCACGACCCTTCGGATCTAGGAAAACAGCACCCCGGTAGGAGGGTACGTTGAAGTTTCCTTCAAAGTCAGTAGACGTGTTGATGCTATCAAGTCCCGGCTGGGATTGGGCAACCAAACCTTTAATCGTGAACAGGAAAGGTACTCGCTCCCCTCCTGGTAACTGTACCGTGATGGGTTGAAAGTCCATACCCTCCTTTTCAACAAAGGTTAGGCTTCCATTTCCCCCAACTTTTAAATCTCCCCGAACTTGATCAATGCTGGACGTGAACCGTGTCAATAACTTGCCGGGAACAAATTCTGCCTCTTGCCGCTTATTGGCGGGTTCTTCCTTAACAAAGAAAGTGGTTGGCTGTAAGCACAAGTCGGTCAACACGTAAGACTGGCTGGAATCTATGGGAATAGAACTGCGCCTCGTTTCTGCTAGCTGCGGACAATTATTCGCTAGACCAGTATTTCTGATCTGGTCATAGGTGAGTGGAACATCGGTCGCATTGGCTGGACCCTCACTACAAGCTGTTAATACCCCCAGACACAAAGCCAGGAAGGCAACAATGAAAGCGCGATACCTCATGGTCAACCTCAATCGTCAATATCTGATCTGAAAATTTATATTAGGGTGATACGTCAATGGGGCTCTGGTAAATAGGAGCCAAATAACTGTTGTCCTCAAGACATCGACAAGAGATGCCCACAATTCACTTTCCACCCATGCTATATTTGGGCACACGAAACCCCTCGGTGAACATTAAACCCATTGAACCGCTACCAGTTTGAGCAAAGTCCTTAGGATGACACCGAAGGCGTGAGCCTCAGTTATTGTTGTAAGAGCATTGTACACGGGAAGAGCCGCCTTTAATCTGAATAAACCTCTCTGATTGCATCCAGCTAATATTTAAGTCAATCTAATTTTTATGAGAGTGATAGGGCATGAACCGTGATACAGATTTGGATTCAAAGGACTTACAGGTCAAACTGCAAGCCGTCACCGCCGATATTCTGGCAATAGCACATAGCCATCAAGGTAATCCTCTGGCGCTGTTGGCTTTACTACGGGCTTTGGAGCATTCGCATCGCGAGATTCGAGAGAACTTGTTTCAAGCTTCGTTGCCAGACAGTCGGCAGGTGCTTTATGGTCTGCTGAAAGATATTGAAGAATCAGGGGGCTGGCCCTATATTGACCGCATGAAGCTGCAATTGCTCCTGTGCAACCTTCCAGAGTCCGAATCTATACCGCCGACGCCAGTACAGACAAGTGAGCATTTTTGAAGGGCTATGGGGAATTATTGCAGGCAGAAGCATCCCAGTGTTACCAATATATCTGGCGAGAAAATCCGGATGCCTGCACTTGAGTCAGTATGTATTAGCGTATCTCTACCCAAGTGGGATGCACTTTTGAATGTGGACTAACAACCTACAAATAGAGCAAGACAGCAAGCGTCACAAATGCTAAGATCCTGCCGTCAGTCTTGGAATTTCACACACTTAACACATTATGGCAGTTGCCGTGGATTCAATTAAGTTTGGGACAGACGGCTGGCGAGGGCTAATTGCTGCCGATTTCACCTTCGAGCGCCTCGCTTTGGTCGCACCTGCGGCAGCAAAAGTCCTAGCAGACGTTTATGGTGATACCACTGGTAGCCATACGATAATTGTGGGTTACGATCGGCGCTTCATGGCAGAAGAATTCGCCAAAAAGACAGCTGAAGTCGTCAAAGCCGCTGGGTTTGATGTAATGCTCTCCGAGAGTTACGCCCCAACCCCGGCGTTTAGCTGGGCAGCAAAGCAGCAGAACGCTCTGGGAGCTTTGGTACTCACAGCCAGTCATAATCCTGGCGGCTACCTGGGATTGAAAGTAAAGGGAGCCTTTGGCGGGTCGGTTCCCCCAGAAATTACCCAAAAGATTGAAGCCCAACTTGCTCAGGAATCTTCCTCTACTGCTGAGACTCCTGGCAGTCTCCAGACCTTCGACCCGTGGTCGAGCTACTGTGAGGCGCTGCGGGCAAAAGTCGATATTGCTCGGATTGAAGAACTTATTGCTCAAGGGAAATTAACAGTCTACGCTGATGTGATGCATGGGGCAGCAGCGAGTGGTTTGAGTCGGATCTTATCGAATTTGCCGATTCAGGAAATTAACAGTTCACGCGACCCTTTGTTTGGTGGCGGTGCTCCAGAACCCTTGCCGCGCTATCTTTCGCAGCTGTTTCGAGTGATACGGACTCATCGGCGTAAAGAGGGTGCAGGTCTAGCAGTAGGGTTGGTATTTGATGGCGATAGCGATCGCATTGCTGCCGTGGATGGTGATGGGAACTTCCTTAGCTCCCAAATTCTCATTCCTATCTTGATTGAACATCTGGCAGAACGGCGTCAGTTCAGTGGTGAAGTGGTCAAAACCATCAGTGGTTCAGACTTATTTCCCCGCGTTGCGGCGTTGTATCAGCTGCCAGTGTATGAGACACCCATTGGCTACAAATACATTGCTGACCGGATGTTAACAACTCCTGTTTTACTCGGCGGCGAGGAATCAGGAGGAATTGGGTACGGTAACCATATTCCAGAGCGAGACGCCTTGTTGTCAGCCCTTTATCTGCTAGAAGCGATCGCTCAGTCAGGGCTTGATTTGAGTGACCTTTACAGACGTCTGCAAGAGCGTACTAACTATACCTCCGCTTATGACCGCATTGATTTGCATCTGGCAGGGATGGATGTGCGATCGCGTTTGCTGGAACAATTACAAACTCAGCCTTTAACCGAAATTGCTGGTCAGTCGGTAGTTGATTGTCAGACGACAGACGGCTATAAGTTCCGTTTAGCGAATGACAGTTGGCTGCTGATTCGTTTTAGTGGCACTGAACCAGTGCTGCGACTGTACTGCGAAGCGGCAACCCCTGAAGAGGCGCGTCGCACCCTCAACTGGGCTAAAGATTGGGCTAATGGATTTTAGATTTTAGATTTTGGATTTTGGATTGGGAGTCGCTGGTGCAGTCGTGGAGCATCTTTAGTTTTGGTGAGTAATATAGCAATCAGCGTCATCACTTCTCGAAGTAAATTGAAGTTAAGAGCAGGCTGAAACTCTGTGTATCAGATTTATTGCCAGTCAACCCCTAATCTAAAATCTTTGCCTTGAGTAATCCAAAATCCAAAATCCAAAATCCAAAATTGCTGGTTGTAGCGACAGGAAATCCCGGCAAACTGCGGGAAATGCAGACGTATCTATCAGATCTAGGTTGGGAATTGCAGTTAAAGCCACCTGAAC
>DATNPI010000218.1:0-13986 GCA_036703325.1 Coleofasciculaceae cyanobacterium | reverse complement strand
CGACCCAAATGTTTTAAGTATCCTAGATGAGCTGGAAGATTACGACCCTCAGCGATTGCCAGAAGAGAATGAATATTACCGACAGCAAATTGACATCTATAGTCCTACAGACCAAGCCTTAGGACTGGCGTGGGTCTACTTAATGACCTCCAAGCAGGTACAGTACTTGGAAGGCATCCCAATTCCATCAGGATGGTGGAGTGGTTATGTTGATACTCTGACCCCCGAATAGGAGGTGAGAAATTTCCGCCATTTGAACTACCCCGCCCATCCAGAGAGCATGGACGAGGATTGTTCAGGAAGAAATCCTTAAAGGTCTGATGAAAAACCGCTGATTCAAGATAGTTAGCTGCTTCACCCACAAAGGGATGAAGCTTGCTCCTAACCAAATGAAGTTCAGCGGCTAAGTGTGAAATTTAAATTTTTTTATCCTTCATCCTTAACACTTCAGCCTTTAGTTGAAATTGTTCTTACTGGCATCGTGCAGGCCTGTCGGTGGCTCCACGAATTTTTCAGGAGACGTCACAGCGGCCTTAGGAATTTCGATCACTGGTCTATTGACAGCAATCATTAGGGGTTCTGGGACCACCTCTTGTTTCGGCCCTTGAGCTATTTGTGGCACAAGTGACTGACTACCAGGGAAAATTCCTGACAAAGCACTAACAAATACAGCCGCTATCGCCGCACCACCCCAGACGACTGTCCGGCGAGTCCGACGGCGGTCGATTCGCGAGAAAACCTTCTCGGTCGTTTCTTTGGCCGTCTCTGGTGCTGGTGGCACCGGCAGCTTCTGTAATCCCTGCCGTAACATGATCAGTCGGGAGTGCAATCGCTGCATATCTGGGTCAGTTGCCAACAACCGCTGCACCTGAGTGCGCTCTGCTGCTGTCACCTCACCATCAATGTAAGCGCTGAGCAATTCAAAGCGATCGCGCTGTAGGCTATCCATCTCTCCGGCAGCAGCCTGCCTAGAAGGTTTACGAGCGTCAAAATTGGAGGTCATTTTCGCATCACCGCCGAGTCATACCAAGCGCTCACTAAAGCATATTTTATATATGTCCTATCATAGAATGAACAACTATGACAGGAAACTGTTCCTGAGAAAGAGACTAATAATCAGGCTTCCAAATAAGTCTGGAGCTGGGATTGCAGTCTAGATCTGGCTCTGGCAATTCTCGACTTTACCGTTCCTAGGGAGACGCCAGTGATTTCAGCAATCTCTTCATAAGCCATCCCTTCGATTTCTCTCAGGACGATGGTCGTGCGGAACACCTCTGGCAAGTCGGAAATTGCCTCACGCAGCTGTTCATAAAACTCTCGCGTGCTCATATCTTCTTCAGGACTGGGCTTATCTGAGGCAATTTCCCAATCCATCTCGCCGTCATCCATGCGGCGCGGAGCATCTAGCGATAAGGGATTAGACACCCGTTTGCGTTTGCGCAGCTCATCGTAGAAAAGATTAGTAGCAATGCGGCTCAACCAGCCCTGGAACTTGACGGGTTCATGGAGCCGCTTGATATTACGATAAACTCGAATCCAGACTTCTTGCGCCAAGTCAGCTCTGTCCTGCCAGTCCGGAGCCAGGTGGTACAAAATCTTATCCACATGGGACTGATAGCGGCGTAAAAGTTCAGCAAAGGCAACACGATCAGGGCGAATTCCGTCCTGACAGCGCAAAATCAGATCATAGTTTGAGAGTTTGTCGGGTTCCACCGGTACTTGAGGAACTGTTACCTCAACCGTTGACCAGGATAAAGAAATCGATTCGCTCATGGCTGGAATGGGTGTTAGAACATCCTTCCTCCCAAAGACGCCCGACTTCACAAGTGAGTTCCCGCCAGAAAAGCAAAGAGTGATTTGCATTTTCAAAAGCGATTAACTCAGCAGCATCTGGCAAATCAATTATGATATCTCTTAAGACCACCTAGGAGCATCCCCCAAACGGGTTAATTACTAGAGAAGTTAAGAGTCCTGCCAGATGGCTTTAACCGCCACAGCCCTTTTGGGATACTTAGGCGGAAGGACGTAAGTCCCTGCCTTATGCTAGCTAAAAGCTCTACGAGCGTTTTGAGACTGCTGAAGCGTAACCGATTCCTCCTGTGAAGTCAAAGGTCTACATCATTGGGAGCTATCACCAAAGTTCTCACTAGCACTCGACGCCTCCGGAGAAATTGTTGTAAATCTTTTCTTTTAAAGAACACGATTGCCAAACAAGCCAAAGGAGCTAGGGCGAGAGTGAGTAACCAGAGAAAGCAAATTACTATTTTATTGGCAGAAGACAGGCTCGATGACCAGATTTTAATCATGAAGGCGCTCTGTCAAAGTCGTATCCTTAACGATGTACATCTCGTTAAAGATGGTGAGGAACTGCTGGAGTATCTGTATCATCGCCGTGAATACAGTGAATGGGCAAAGGCTCCACGACCCGATCTAATTTTGCTAAATTTGTACCTGCCAAAGCTAGATGGAGCAGAGGCAATACAAGTAATTAAAGCTGACAGTGACCTACGGCGCATCCCGATTGTGGTGTTATCGTCTTCTAAATCCGAGCAAGACATTCGTCGTAGCTATGAGCTGGGAGCTAGCTCTTATCTCACAAAACCGGCGACGTTTGACTTGTTGGTCGAGGCAATCAACACATTAGGAGAATACTGGTTTGATATTGTAGAGTTGCCGCCTGCCAGTGCCCGTCAGGAACCTACGACTAAAGCCGAGGACTTGTAGGACTGTCTTCTTTCTACGCAAGGAAGATTCCTAGGGTTCCTAACCTGACCAGCCTAAATAGCTACCCGCACAACGTTATCGACCCCACCCCTAGAAGCCGGAGCTTTTGTGAGGATGGGCTTCCAAACTGCCCGCAGGTTTTTTATGGGCATAAACCTCTCATTCAAGACAAGATTGATGCTGATTTGCTTTGGGTCAGCGGTACTGTTGTTTTCAGCGGCGCGACCAGAACCTGCGCCGCTGAAGACGACACCTAAACCCAAGATTACACAACCCAAGGTTAGACCAGCCTCACCAGCTACGCCTGTGCTGTCTAAGGCGATCGCCTCTATGAGTTCTCGGGTGGTTGTCGATTTGAGCCAGGCCAAAGTTTACAGTTACTGGGGCGATAAGCTGCTCTCAAGCTATCCGGTTGCCGTTGGTCAACCCGGTTGGGAAACGCCCACTGGCAGCTTCAAAGTTATACAGAAGCAACACAACCCTGTTTGGCAGCAACCGATTACTGGCGACCTGATCCCAACGGGTCCGGATAATCCTTTAGGCGATCGCTGGATCGGTTTTTGGTCTGACGGGCGTCATCATATCGGGTTTCATGGCACCAACAAAGAGGGACTGGTGGGGCAGGCGGTTTCCCACGGCTGCTTGCGGATGCGAAACAAAGATATTCGGGCGTTGTATGAGCAGGTGAACGTGGGAACGAGGGTCATTGTACGCAAGTGACAAAAAGGAAGTAAGTTTTCTCCCCCTGTCCTTTGGTCAAGCCAAGGTTTCGGCGAAGATTTTTGTAACAATCAAGTTGATTATGCGCTAATTTAGCTGAAGATTCCTTCCTTATTGTCTTTGAGGCTGCACCGTGCCCAACCGTATTCCATTAGTTTCTATTCTTGTTCTCCTGGGTTTCCTGAGTGTGCAAGCACCGATTTCTGGACAGGCACTCGTGCCCTATACTCTACAGCTGGATTCAAAAGAACTAGAGCAGCAGGGCTTGAATCTAGCCCAAGATGCGGTTCAACTTGTGCGTTTCCAGCAATACGATTTGGCGTTGCCTAGAGCGGAGCTAGCGACTCAACTTGCCCCCAAAACTTATCAAACCTGGTTTATTTTGGGGAGCTTATACGTGCAGACCAAAGAATTGGATAAGGGTATTAATGCTTTACAAAGGGCTAAGTCTCTAAAACCGGATGAGGCAGGAATTTTATTCACTTTGGGTTCAGCGCGTTTTCAAAAAGCCGAATATACCGCCGCGATATCCGAATTGGAAGCGGGATTGAAGATTAAACCCGACGTTCCAGAAGCTTTATTTGACTTGGGTAATTCTTACTATATGCTCAAGCAGTTCCCCAAGGCGATCACGGCTTACGAAAAAGCTGTCTCTCAAGAAAAAAAATTCTGGCCCGCCATCAACAACATTGGACTAGTGAAGTATGAACAGGGCGATACTGCTGGTGCTATTGAAAAATGGCAAGCTGCAATTGCCCTTGATGACCAAGCCGCTGAACCTCTGCTAGCCGCAGCTGTGGCGATGTATTCCAAGGGCGAACAAGAAAAGGCTCTCTCAATGGGAGAAGCGGCAATCCGCTTAGATAGCCGCTATGCTGACCTGAAGTTTCTCAAGGAAAATCTCTGGGGTGAGCGCCTGCTCGCTGAAACGAAAAAGTTTCTGGAAATCCCCAGAATCCAAGCCAGCATTGCCCGAAGTCAAGAGCCACCCTCACCAGTACAAGCTGCCCCTCAGTAGAATCTTGCTACCTATAGACAAATCATCTGTTTTATGATCTGGGGGCGTTCAGCTCTAAACCTGCTTCCCCTCTGACTTTTAGGGCCTCTCCACATTGATGATGGGCAGCATAATCAGCGAGTTGTGGCTGTATCCTCTACGTCTTGCCGAAATTGCCTTTGAGTAGTACATATGTACTTAGATGGATTTCCAGCTCATCGGCTACATTATCGTAATTCGAGAGGATTAATACCACCAGAGGCATCATTGAAGAAGGCATCGTCGGACAACAGTTTCATGTCTCTTTTGGCAGCAGAGCCATAATTTGATCTACAAACTGTTGATGATCAACAACCGGCTTAGAGATGTAGCCATCGGCACCACTCTGTTTTAGGAAGTTTTCGCGATCGCCCTCCATTGCATGAGCCGTAACCAGAATAATGGGCAGACTGGACGTCTGAGCATCAGCTTTTAACATCTGCGTAATCTTGATGCCATCCACTGCCTTACCCCGGTAAACGCTGTGGGACAGAGAAACATCCATCAAGATAATATCCGCTGCTCCAGCCTGAGCAATTTGCATGACCTCTTCCACATCTTCGGTATGTTTTACATCCAAGCCGCCCCGTTTGCTGAGAATCTTCGAAAAAACGCGAGCATTAATTGGATCGTCTTCTACAATCAGAACGGTTTTCATGGGCGTTGCATCAAGAAAAAAGTGCGATTTGATAATAAGTCTGACAGGGACTTAGTAATGTTGCCATCCAAAAAGCGACACGTCATTACCTTTTGGTCAGAATATAGGGAACAGAACTCATGGCAAAACAGCTGAACCTGCTTACGACCGGTCAGGTCATCCCCACCGCATTACACGCGGAGATGCAACAGTCCTACCTCGAATATGCCATGAGCGTGATCGTTGGGCGTGCGTTACCTGACGTTCGTGACGGTCTTAAGCCTGTTCATCGGCGTATATTGTATGCGATGCACGAATTAGGTCTAACACCAGATCGACCTTATCGCAAGTGTGCTCGTGTTGTTGGAGATGTTTTGGGAAAATATCATCCTCATGGTGACCAAGCCGTTTACGACGCTCTAGTGCGCCTAGTACAAGATTTTTCCAGTCGCTATCCTCTACTCGCCGGTCATGGCAACTTTGGTTCGGTGGATAATGATCCACCAGCAGCAATGCGTTACACCGAAACGCGGCTGTCTCCCATCAGCAATGAAGCGCTACTCTCAGAAATCGGCGAAGCAACTGTTGATTTTATACCCAACTTTGATAGCTCCCAGCAAGAGCCAGTGGTGCTACCGGCTCAATTGCCAGTGTTGTTGCTCAATGGTTGCTCTGGCATTGCTGTGGGTATGGCTACCAATATCCCTCCCCATAACTTGGGAGAACTAGTCGATGGTCTAATTGCTTTAATTGACCGTCCAGATTTAGCGGACGAGAAACTGTGGGAATTAATTCCAGGGCCAGATTTTCCCACGGGTGGCGAAATTGTGGAGAAATCGGGAATTCGCGATGCCTACAGCACGAGTCGCGGCAGTATCCTTGTACGGGGTGTCACTCAAGTTGAGGAGATTCAAGGGGGTCGAGGGCGTCATCGGCGTCAAGCCATTGTGGTAACAGAGTTGCCTTATCAGGTGAATAAGGCGGGCTGGATTGAAAAAATGGCGGAACTCGTCAACCAGGGACGCTTAGAGGGGATTGCCGACTTGCGGGATGAGAGCGATCGCGAGGGGATGCGCGTGGTTGTGGAACTGAAACGAGATGTTCAAGCCAAAGATGTTCTAAAGCAGCTGTACAAGCAGACTGCCTTAGAAAGTAACTTTGGTGTAATCATGCTCGCTTTGGTGGACGGACAGCCGCGCCAGCTGACACTGCGGCAGTTGCTAGAAGAATTTTTGAGCTTCCGAGAACACACCCTCACCCGGCAATATACCTATGAGTTGGAGCAGAACGAAAGACGCCTCCACATTGTTGAAGGGTTACTGGCTTGCCTGACTCAGCTAGACGCCGTTATAGAAATCTTGAGAAATGCCCCTGATGGCACGACGGCGAAGATGTCTCTACAAAGCCAGCTAAACATCAGTGAGAATCAGGCAGATGCCATTTTATCCATGCCTCTGCGACGCATTACGGGTTTAGAACAGCAAAAATTACAGACAGAGTTTGATGAACTCAATGCCCGAATTGAGCAGTTGCGGCGACTACTAAGCGACCGAAATGAATTGCTCAAAACCTTGAAGAAAGATTTGCGATCGCTCAAGCGCAGGTACGCTGATCCCCGTCGCACCAAAATAGCTGTCAAAGAACTAAAAGGAAAGGATACACAACCTAATACACAGCAACAGCTAGAAGTCAAGAGCAAGACAAAGACCAGCAAAAGTCAAGAGGCGGGAAACAACAAAAGCAAGAAAAACTCAAATCCACCCTCACCCTCGATTCCGGACTCCTCACCCGATGAAGAAGAGACAGTTTTGGAATTTACGCATCAGGGGTACGTGCAGCGACTGCGTCCCCCCAGTGAGCAAAAATCGACGCGGAGCGCGGGACGCACCGCTAGCTCCTCCGGAGCTACTTCCCTAACGAAGAAAGGGGATGACTTTGTTGTTCAAACTCAGCGAGTGACCACACGCGCCGAATTAGTGGTCATCACCAGCGGCGGCAAAGCCTACCCAGTCAAAGTTCGAGATATTCCACCAGCTGCGGGTCGTAAGGAGGGAATTCCTTTGGTGAGCTTGCTGCCAGATACGACGCAATCAGAAACCGTTGTGGCGCACTTTATGGTGCCTGATGCCCTAGAAACCCTCTCGCTTATTTTGCTCACGCAACAGGGGCGAATCAAACGCCTACCCATGTCAGAGTTAACCAATCTCACGATGCGTGGTACAACACTCATCAAGCTTAAGGATGACGATCGCTTAGAGTATGTCAGCCTTGCTCAAGCGGGCGAACAACTGGCTTTATCGACCAGCAACGGGCGGATATTGCGCTTTGAGATTAATGACGCCCAGTTGCCATTGATGGGACGTAGCGCTCAAGGTAATCAAGCCTTGCGGCTGCGGCAGAGGGAGCAGGTGGTTGGTTGTGTGACGCTTTCTGCTAATGACAACCTCTTACTGGTTTCTGAGCAAGGGTACGGGAAGCGTCTACCAGTGAGTGCAATCAGGCTAGTGAATCGGGGCGACATTGGCACACAAGCGCTGCAATTTAAGACGGCTACAGATATTCTGGTGGGAATGGTTCGGGCGTCACTAGCGTCTGAAGTTATGCTTGTGACCAATGCTGAACGAAAGGTGTCTTTACCGCTAGATTCCGTAAAGTTTTGGGGGAAAGATGGAACAGGCGATCGCATCGCTAAACTCAAGCTCGAAGAAAAAATCATCAGTGTCACCGCTTTGGCAATGGAGAGTTCGTGAAGCTACCTGTTTTGAACATAGGGACTAGGGGCTAGGAGGGAAGATTTTCGTTGTTCTTTGTCCGCTTAAAGATCATGGGGTCTAACTTTAATATTCGAGAAGCCAACCTAGATGACTTGGAGGCGCTTGTCCAACTGCGTCTCACTCTCCTTCGTGAGGCTGGCAACATCAAAAGCGATACCTCTACAAGGACTCTTGCAGAAGCAATTAGGCAGTATCTTACTAGGACACTGCCGACAGGTAAGCTTGTCGCTTGGGTTGCTGAGGTGAATGGCGAAATCATCGGAACTAGTGGTGTGGTAATGTTCGAGAGACCGCCAGTTTACGGCAATCTGTCTGGTCTAGAAGCCTACATCATGAACATTTACACAGTTCCTAGCTGGCGGGGTAAGGGAGTAGCGATGGCACTGCTGGGGGAAATCATCAGCTATGTCAAGAAAACTGACGCAAGACGGATTTGGCTCCACGCAACCGAGGATGGTAAGCGGCTTTATGAGAAGGTTGGTTTTGTCTCCACTACGGACGAAATGGAGTTGATTTGGTAGCGAATCACGGAAACAGGTCACTCCTTTCCCACCGTAAGAGTCTTTAATTGATTGACTAATTAATCAATAACTAAATAGTTGAGTAATGGAAGGCAAGACCCAAGATGCTACAATTCGAGACTACGGTGGAAGATGTCAGCGATCTGACTCACCGGAGTGGGTGATGAGAGTTTCAAGCGATCGCTGTAGAAGGCAGAATTAGCCGAACAAGGGAACAGGAATCTATCGTGGCGCAGGTTGTTCTCGAAAACGTTTACAAAAGCTTTTCAGCTCGTAAGGGAGAGCGGGTAGTCACATCGGTAGCAGCAGAGGCTCTAGTTTCACCGGTGGACGAAGCACCACTCCTTACGATTGATAAGTCTTCTCAAAAGTCTGGCAGCATTAATATCTTGCGGCGCATCAACCTAACGGTGCAAGATGGCGAGTTTATGGTATTGGTTGGCCCGTCTGGCTGCGGCAAAAGTACGCTGCTGCGATTGATTGCTGGGCTGGAGCAGATGACTGGCGGTAACATCTGGGTGAGCGATCGCCTAGTCAATGACCTGCCTCCCAAAGAACGAGACATCGCGATGGTGTTTCAGAACTACGCCCTCTACCCGCACCTAACGGTCTATGACAACATTGCCTTTGGACTACGACGCACCAAACTAGTGGGTGTAGAAGAGCAGGCTCCGAAGCAGGTTCCTGTTTGGGTGGAGAATGTATTCGTAAGAATGACGCGATCGCTCCCTAAGGGACTCCGCTACCTCTCGGAAAAAGAGAAAGCTGTCGATGACCAAGTCCGCACCGTTGCTAAGTTATTACAAATTGAGCCACTTCTGGAGCGACTGCCTAAACAGCTATCTGGGGGACAAAGACAACGGGTAGCACTAGGACGTGCTATCTCCCGCAATCCCCAAGTTTTTCTGATGGATGAACCCCTCTCGAACCTCGATGCCAAACTCCGGGCAGAAACCCGCACCCAAATAGTCAAGCTTCAGCGGCAACTCGGTACAACAACGATCTACGTCACCCACGACCAAACTGAAGCCATGACGATGGGCGATCGCATTGCTGTCATGAATCAGGGTCAAATCCAACAGATTGCTCCCCCACTGGAACTTTATAACCACCCAGCCAACCAGTTCGTTGCTGAATTCATCGGTTCACCGCCGATGAACTTTCTCCCAGTCCAGATTAAAGCGCCCCTTCAAATTCATCATCCCCAGTTCCGTCTCACCCTCCCAGAAGTCTGGGCACCCGTTTTACAACAGTACAACGGACGTTTCCTGACCTTGGGTATCCGTCCAGAACATTTAACCGTCAGCGTTCCTGCGCCTAAAAACCTGTCGGTAAAAGTTGAGCTTGTAGAAGCACTGGGCAACGACACCTATTTATCCGTTAGCCTACCTGAAGCGTCTACCCTACAGGTGAGAATTCCCCCCGATCAATTTGTACGAATTGGTGAGCGAATATGGCTATCGATAGCAGTAGATAAAATTCATTTATTTGACCCTCAAACTGGTTTAGCGATTCGGTTTGATAGTACTGACATCCCTCCCCGCTAAGTGTGACGACTCTGGCGAGGGCTTCACAACTTTACAGAAAGCGAAGTTGAAAGCCCACATCTTGCGAGGTGTGGGATGAAAACGAGCAAACCGTCAGCAGAGCCGACTTTAGTCTGCCAGAGACTTAATAAAATCTCGCAGTACTTCCGCCATTGCAATGCCTTGTTTTTCAGCTTCCTTTTTGAGCTTCTAGATGGGTGGGGGAAAATTAGCGATCGCCTAGCGATGAAGTCATCTCCGTAGAGCCAAGTCTAGATAGGTTGCGGCTAGAAGTCGTCCTTTTGGTGCAACCCCTCAATCGTGAAAAAGCACAAGGTTATTTATATCGACAAGCCCTAGACATTAGGCATCTGTCCCCAATATGTAGTACAATATATTACAATATTGGTTTACCCCAGCCGCCAGCCTGTAATCAAGGTGCGGACATGGAAAGTGGAAAATATATCTTTTCCAAAGACGACGGTGGACTGGTCAAGGTAGATGAATAATTCTCGCTTAGTCAAAATCAGCAAATATCTCAGCAAGCATCTTCGGCACCAGCCTGAGCGGATTGGCATTAAACTTGCCCCTGGTGGCTGGGTTGGTGTCGATGAACTTTTGGCAGCGTGTAAAAAGCACTCTTTCCCCATCAACCGTATCGAGCTAAATGAAGTCGTTACCAGCAATGACAAAAGACGCTTTTCGTTCGACTCCACAGGCACCCTAATTCGTGCCAATCAAGGACATAGTGTGGAGGTCGATTTACAGCTAGAGCCTGCTAATGCTCCCGATGTGCTATACCACGGTACAGGTCACGGTGCAGTTGAGGCAATTCTTCGCACAGGTCTTTGTAAAATGTCAAGGCACCACGTTCATCTATCCACTGACATGGCGACAGCACAAAAAGTGGGCGCACGGCATGGTCGTCCAGTGGTCTTCACAGTAGATGTCACCGCCATGCAAGAAGCAGGTTATACCTTTTACTGTTCTGAAAACGGCGTCTGGTTAGTGGATCGTGTTCCACCCGAATATTTACAGCAGATCTGATTAGTTTGGCAAGGAATGGGAACATCCTAAACTATGCAAAAGATTAAGTCCTGCGGTGTGATCGTGATACGTACCAAACCGCAGTGGAGTTTCCTGCTGATGCAGCATCCTACTCGCTACGACTTGCCAAAAGGTCACATCGAAGTTGGCGAAGATGAGTTGGGTTGTGCCCTCCGTGAACTTCATGAAGAAACTGGGATTGAAGCCAGCCATTTACAACTGGATGAGAAATTTCGCTTCATACTACCTATCAAACTCGCTCTAAGCGATTTGGTGGTGAAATCGTCAACAAATTTAAATTTATTGGGATTCCACTACAGCACTGAGGAACTGAAATTATGGGTTCAGGATACTTTGGGAAAGAAGACAATCCCGGCAGCAAAAACATTCAAAATAGAGGCTTGCTAGGAGCTGGTTGGCGACCCTTATCTCGACAATTTGACTGGGATTTTCTCTTGCATCTGGTGTCTAAAGACCCGTGGGAGCTAACTCAGAAAACTCTAGATATTGCCAGTGATATTGCAGATACTCTCGGTCGTAACCATTATGTCTGGTGGGCAAATATCTTAAGTGTTTTTTCGGAGAATATGCGCTATGAGCTGGATGAGTTTTGGGATTATATTACGCCAGCGCCTCCAGTTCCAGATTATCGATATAAAGATGTTCTAACTACCGAGACACCTGTCACACAACGAGTCAGCCGCGACAGTATTCCCATTGACTATGTGATCAATCGCTTACAAGAGATTACTGTTTTCAAAATTCTAGATTTATTGGGTAACCCGGAACTGGTTACTCAATATCATATGGAGCGGCATTTTTACTTCCCTATAAATAGGTTTGTTAACTGGGAGCGCCTTGAAGTTATCGGTACTGTCTTTGCCCATTGGTCACAGCATCAAGTGTGGCTACAAATCGACAATCTTGACAAAGGACGGCGACGGTATACTTTAATTTCCAAGGACATAGCACCACTAGTGAATAAAGCCACTTACAACTTGGCCGTGATGCTCAGCGGGTATCAAAGCCGTGTAGGACAAATTCACAGTCAGTTCCCAATTCGGACATTTCCTGCTGATATTCAAAGCTTTACTGATACAATACAGCAGGCTATTCTCGACCAAAATCAGTTAGCTGTCCTAGTAAATGGAGAGCCAGGTACAGGTAAAACAGCCTGGACACAAGCCGTGGCTAAAGAAATTTTGATGCCTCTAGGATTTGTAATTTTTATCCTAGACCACGATGCTGTTGAAAATTTTGTACCACCGAGTTACCTGGAGCGAATTTGTATCATCATTAATGAAGCTGATAATTTAGCTCAGAACCGAGCTAGCGCAGCTGCTCAATATAGTAACAAAACGGAGCATATTCTAAGCTTACTGGATGGAACATTATACCAGAGTGTAATTGAGGAATCGGGTATTCAGGTTCAGCAGAAACTTGTAGTATTGATGACTTGCAATACTACAGAAAGACTAGATCCAGCTGTTTTACGCAAGGGAAGAGTCGATTTTACGTATGAATTTACGCATCAATTTGTGTAATAAATAATGATTCAACTCTTTTTTTTCCATAAATTCTGCTCTTCTTGAGTCTTAGCATTAGCGAGTTTACGAACTCTACGTAGGCTGGCTCCTTGGACGCGATCGCCTTCCAATGTGCTAGTTCCCGTTAACACAAATCAGTATCAACCCTTCAGCAGAAAAATCGCCTTCTATTTTGCACTGAAGCCTACCGCTTCATTTACCTGCTCTCATATCAATAAGTGCTTAACAATTGGATTCAGGGTCAGCTACTCAATCAATTCCATAAAGGAAGCAAGAAGGATGAGAACATATAGCACTTCCCTTGCTAGAAAATACAATCTTCCATTATTACTCATCTTAGGTGGCATTTTATTTTCCTTATATTTACAGTTGCAAATTCCTACAGAAGTCTTCTTTAGTGGAGATGCTGGGCCTAAGTTGTTGTTAACTAAGCAATTTGCCTCAGGAAATTTTCACGTTGACTTAGATTTGCCTGTGGAGCCGTGGGTACGCAACCTTTGGGCAAGCGGATTATATCCTTTTGATCCGCCTTTTGCTTACAGCATAGATAATCGCTATTACATCCAATATCCTTTCCCCTTTCCCCTAATTAGTGCCCCATTCTATCGGCTTTTTGGATGGAGGGGCTTATATATAATTCCTCTGATTTCGACATGGATAATATGGGGAAGATTTTATGTCGTATGTCAACAGTTACGATTAGGAATTACTACTATATCTTTTGGTCTTGCCACTCTGATATTTGCTTCTCCCTTTACGCTCTATGGAGCGATGTTTTGGGAACACACGATTGCTGTGGCTCTAGCTTTTTATGGTCTATCAATTATCTTAATCTCAACGACGCAAGAGTTATCTAAAACTAAAGCTATCTTAAGCGGTATATTAGTTGGTTTGTCGGTTTGGTTCCGCGCAGAGCTAATCATTGTAGTATTGGCTATATGCCTCTTTTTTTTTGCTGCGCCTAAGCTAAATTTTAATTTTCAGAAAAAGAGATTTTTTCTGATTGGTATGCTGTTAACTGTTGCTCTATTTTTAGGTATAAATACAATTGCTTACAATCATCCTTTAGGAATTTACTCTCTTCCCTTAGGGCTTAAATCCGCTCCGGTGGGTACTGAAGAGTTTAGTAACTTCGGTGGTGCAAGTAGTCAGAGCCTCCAGGGAGTCGAGCGAATCGCCAGAATATTGATGGTGTTTGTGAAATTGAATGGCCGTCTGCTGCTATATTTTCCCATCACCATTGTACCAATTTTATATGCTTTAATATTTTTTGTTTTTAATAAAATAAAATTAAAACCAAATGTATTTTTTTTGTTCTCAATCTGGATTGCAATTAGTTCTGCAATACCTTTGCTCGGATGGGAAGGAGCAAAAGAATGGGCACCTCGATATTTGTTAATCTTAATTCCGATTATTACCTTGATTGCAACAATAGCTTTGAATTCTTTAATGAG
>DATNPI010000207.1:0-16141 GCA_036703325.1 Coleofasciculaceae cyanobacterium | reverse complement strand
ACCTCTCTTGCTCAAGAATACAACCCGTTGGTTTGATATTGTTCCAAACGTATTACTGAGAATATCTTGTTCTCCTGAGCTGATAGGCATATGATGTCCCTCTTGAGATAAACGAGATCGATTCTAACCTCACATTCCTTAAATTGGCTGTAGAAAATAGATATTTTTTTTCTTACAGGGAAACTAACTTTTTTCCTACATCCGATGAAAATACACTGATTTTGAACAAGTGTTAGCTAGGTCAGCTGCCAGGTTTATCGCACCCTCAGCTTCGGGAAGTATTCGATAGACATATTTTTGTGAACAGAGGATTTCCGAGTAAGTTGCACTCAGATGTTTTACTTGTGTGGATGGGGTGATTAGGGAATGGAGAGATTGGGGAAGAGGGTGATATCAAATCCGTTTAATCTTACCAAGTTCGGGTTTTTTAGCGCCTTTTTCAGCAACTCGCATAAACTAGACCAAGCTGGCAGAAGTAATACCAATTTCCTAAATACCTGTTACAGATACTTTTCTTGCTCCCCCCTTTGCAAGGGGGGTTGGGGGGGTCGAAGTGTAGCGTCTGAAAAGGAAATTGGTATAAGAAGGCAGCACTTCGACACGCTCAGTGACCAGGCAGAAGGGAAGAAAGCTTTTACACTAAGCGTCTGAACTTTTTTTAACGGGTGGGTTATTTCTGCCGTACTGCACTAGTAGAGACGTACCCTTCGGGAACGGCTTCGCCGAACAGCCGGAACGTCTCTACTACTACTGAATTATTGGGTTGTGTCTACTTGCTTATTTCGTCGCCACTACAGCGATATTCCAAGCATATCGCTTCATCAATGGAATCTTTTTCAAAAATCTATCTAAGCTTTCTAATTGCCGATAGGTCGGTTCTAATCTTCCCTGCTCAACGATGATTTTCTTCCAGTAGCGCTCCTTATTTGGGTCAGCCTTTTCAATCAAATAGAAGCGCAAGAAAATCCAAAGGGTTGCTATCCAAAATGTATCATAAGCTGTCTCTGAAAAAAGAGACTTTATGTAATTCACAATATTAATATCCAACGGCATTTCATCTTCTGTCCGTACCTCAGTTGCCATACGCCGATAGACATTAATTACTGGATTGTGCTTTAAGGGGTCCCAAAAACAAGCTTTTCCACCTGGCTTGAGAACTCGATGCATTTCCTTCAAAGCAATTTTGGGGTCTGGGATATGGTGTAACAAATTTGAGGCGTAGACTAAATCAAATGTGTTGTCTGGGAAATCTAAGGCCATTGCATTTGCGGTACGCCCTTCAATCTGAACGCCATAACGCGCAGCCAATTGAAGCGCTACTTCCACCATCCCTGGTGAATAGTCAGTCGCTACACAACGCGCCCCTTTTTTAGCGAAATAGACGCTATTTTCACCAGCACCACACCCCAAATCCAAAAGGAGCTTACCTCGGATATCTCCCATTTGACCTAGGATAAATCGGTTCTCTGGGGCAGTGCAGGCTTCAAAATAGTCGGCTACCCGAATACCATCCACATCAATGGCAGCAGCCCAAGCATCATGAAACTGCCGCTCTCTTTCCAGGGTTTCGTCTGTCATCTTATTTTAGACTTACTTCAGTTATTACTAACGTAGAGTTTTACCTTTGATTTAAGGTTAAATCAATATCTTAATTATTTTAAGTCCTAATTATTTAGCATTATTTTTTAGGAGATACTGCAAGGGAATTAATTTCTACTGTACAAAGCTCAACTAAATCATTCTTATCATAGGTCAATATATCAAGGAGTAGATAAGCTGGATTTTTACCACTAATTGATATCTTAAAGTTAGCTGACTGCTTGCGAGAATATTTAGTTTTTAGGGAGCTGACTACCTGTCCTTCCATGTTAAGCATCGTCAACTGTAGAGATGAGGTATTACAGGCTTTAGCCATGTAAGTCATTGCGCCCGTAACTTCGGTGTTTTCTGGCAGTGAACCCAGATACAAAAAGGATGCTCCTCGCCCTTGGTTGCGTTCAGCGTTCTGCTGTGCTGATATTTTCGAAATCGCTTCACTAATGGGTTCGCGGGGGCTATCAAAACTGATTAGCTGGTACGCATTGTATTGGTTTCTAGCAATTGAGTAGTGGTTCCACGGCTGACTGTACATGATCCAGTTTTGTTGACTCCCAGGTCGTTCACCAATTTGCTGCTGCATCGCGTAGAGTGTTCGTATCGCCGTTTCCGGAGAAGTTGGACGAGTTCGTTGGTAAATACTGACAACAGCATTGCCTGAGAAGGTGAATTGTACAGGCAGACGCTTGAAGTCTTGGGCAAATTCCCAATTTTGAGTAAAGGCATCAAACGCAACCGTGACGACATCAATTTCTTTATTCGGTAGCCATTCCCCGACAGCCGGAACCTTAGTAGGAACACCCGGATAGTCGGGTAGAGGGTTGGGAACAACTACGTACTGTGCCTGTAGCAATGTTTCGATGGGGTATTCATCACGAGAGTCTACTTTGGGCGTTTGCAGGATGTTCAATATCCTGCGATCGCCTCCATATAGCATCAGTTCAGAAGCTCTCATCAACGTGGAATCAAGCTGAAGGCGTTGATTCCCTACTACGAAGATCGGCTCTTCTTTAGGAGCCAGTTGACGCAAGTAGTTAACCAGTCGGACGACTTCATCGTAGTCTGTACGAGCTAATGGTGGAAAGCCCAGGGCAAATAAGGGACGAAAGACACTCTCAAACTGACCAATTGGGGTCAGTCCAATGACAAGATTGCTCACTAGATAGCAGCCAACCACAGCCAGCATGAGTGTGCGAACTTTTCCAGTTAGCCTAATCCAGGTAGTCCAGAAGAAGACTACTAATCCTATGACTACCAGAGGTGTAACCTGTAAGGAATAAAAGACATTCCCATAACGTAGTACCACTACCCAGACAATCAGTGATATGACACCCGTTAAACCAACAAAGCTGACAGCAGGCAAAGCTACGGAACGGGTAAGAATGCCCGCCGAGAACCCAATTAGCACGAAAAGCCAGGTTGCCCACCCATAAAAAGAGGCATATAAATTGGTGATATCGCTGAAGGGAAGGCTCCAAGAGGTGTAGAGACTCCTGTAATCAATTGTCATGGCCCCGTAGGTAAACACGGGGGCGACAATCATGAGTGTCGTAAGCGTTGCAGCACCCATTAGACCAATGCGTACACCCATCAAGAGCAAGTTTCGCAAGCCAAGCGGCAGACTTTTTTGCACCTCGGTATAGAAAAAACTTAAGGCTTGTAAACTGAGTGCGCCGAAGAAGGCAAAGCCACCGTAGATGAAATGGCGGCGCAATAGAATAGCCAGTCCAATCAACAATCCAATCAGAGGAATTCGCCACCACTGCCTGAGTCTGACATCCTGCAAGTAAACGAAAGTAGCCAGTGAAATTAGTAGAGCTCCACCTGTGTCAGGAATGCCCATGAAGGTCGGCACCCAGCTGACTGGGATCAGCAAGGTTAACAGTGCCGTTGACCAAAAAACTGTTTGCCGATGGGTTCGAATCAGCTGAGTGGCTATCCCTCCCATCACAAGCGCCAATGGCAGCAGATAAACTAGGGCCAGACTAACTTCGTAAACCAGACGGGAGCTGCCGAAGATCCAGATAAATGGGAGCAACGGGAGCACGTAGAGTCTATTGCGCTCTTGGACAAGAGATCGTCCAATTAGCTGTATCGCCTCAGAGGGAGAGTCGCGAAAGACGTTGGCGATCTGGATGGTTGGATAATACCAGTCGATCCACCAATGAAAGTTACGCTCACTAGAGATATATAGCAGGGTAATGGCTACTGTAATCAGTGCCAGCAAAGCGAGGAAGCTCGCATTAATTAGGAATTTCTGGCGAACTTCTACCCGCAATCGGGAACGTGCCATAGGGTCATCTGAACGCTGAAGTATGAAGTGTGAAAACAATCCCATAGATAAATCTAAGGGCTTGCAATAAGAACGTGCTAACTGAAGTATGAAGTGTGAAGCTTCACACTTCATACTTCACACTTCATCCGTTTTGATCAGGCTTATTCGTTGGAAACCTGAACGACGACGGCTTCCTCTGTTAGGGGAGATTCGTTAGTGGAACTGTCGCTTGGGTTGTGCGATTCCTCAAGGGATCGCTTGGCTTCACGCGTTTGGTTACCTGGCAACGATCCATAAAGACGGTTGAGAGCGTTCACGTAAGCCTGAGCGGAGGCGACGATAATATCGGTGTTGGCAGCATGACCGGAATAGACTCGCTCGTTGTGCCGCAAGCGGATGGTCACTTCCCCGATCGCATCAATTCCCTTTGTCACCGACTGAACGGAAAACTCAATTAGCTCGTTGGGTACATTCACGACGCGGTTAATTGCCTTATAGACAGCATCCACGGGGCCAGTACCGATCGCGGCGTCGGTTAGTTCTTCCCCAGCAGGGGTTCTCAAGGCGACGGTTGCGGTAGGACGGGAGCGATCGCCACAGGAAACCTGCACTAACTCCAAATGGAACAGTTCCGGTGCTTGTTGGATTTCATCATTGGCGATCGCTTCCAAATCCCAGTCAGAAATTTCTTTTTTCTTATCGGCCAGGTCTTTAAAGCGCAAAAATGCCTTATTCAACTCCGTGTCCGACAGCTCAAACCCCAGTTCCCTCATGCGAGTGCGGAACGCATTGCGACCGGAGTGTTTGCCTAGTACAATCTGATTCTCATTCAACCCAATCGACTCGGCATCCATGATTTCGTAGGTGAGCTTGTTCTTGAGGATGCCATCCTGGTGAATGCCAGATTCATGAGCAAAGGCATTCGCTCCTACGATTGCTTTATTCGGCTGCACCAGCATTCCAGTCAGGTTAGAAACCAAGCGGGAAGTCTTGTAAATCTGACGCGTGTCAATATTTGTTAGTGGCTCTTCTGACTCATCCGGGCGTCCCAAGAAGGGGTTGAAATACTGACGCCGGACGTGCAAAGCCATTACCACTTCTTCTAGTGCGGTATTCCCGGCTCGTTCACCAATCCCATTAATGGCGCATTCCAGCTGCCGTGCCCCATTCTTAACGGCTTCCAGGAAGTTAGCCACACCCAAGCCTATATCATTGTGACCGTGGACGGAAATGATGGCTTGGTCAATATTGGGGACGTTTTCTTTGATGCCTTTAATCAGCGCCCCAAATTCGCTGGGGGTGGTGTAACCGACGGTGTCAGGGATATTGATGGTTGTGGCACCCGCTGCGATCGCTCGTTCTAGCACTTGGTAGAGGTACTCTGGATCGGTGCGAGTAGCATCCATTGTGGAGAATTCCACATTATCCATAAAGGATTTGGCGTAGGCAACCATTTCTTCTGCGATCGCCAGCACCTCTGCCCTGGATTTTTTGAGCTGGTACTCCAGGTGAATGTCTGAAGTTGAGATGAATGTATGGATTCGAGCGTTAACCGCTGGTTTTAGCGCTTCGGCGGCGGCTTCAATATCTGCTTTGATCGCTCTTGCCAAACTACAGATGACCGGGCCATCTTCTGTACCTACTGCCTTTGCAATCTTCTGAACTGCCTCAAAATCTCCAGGGCTAGCGTAAGCGAAACCTGCCTCGATTACATCCACACCGAGACGAGCCAGTTGTCGAGCAATGACCAACTTCTCGTCTACATTTAGGGTTGCTCCTGGGCACTGTTCGCCATCGCGGAGTGTGGTATCGAAAATAATGATGCGGTCTGGTTGCGATTGCTTGTTCATAGCTCGATTTGCCAACATTAGAGAATTGCTCGTCCTCAATCTATAAAAGATACCGGATATTTTTTGTTCTAGGTTAAATTAATAGTCAGTTTTCTCAATTTGGTCGCGCATATCATTTAAATCTATATAACGATCTGTTGCATTTCTTAATTCCCTGGCAATCATTCCTTCTGTTGATACCACTGTAATATGTGTATTCTTTGAACGTAGTAATTCAATCGCCCGCTCGAAATCACCATCCCCACTAAAAAGAATCACCTTGTCATATTGTTCTACTGTATTAAACATATCTACGACAATTTCTATATCTAAATTAGCTTTTTGAGAATAGCGACCGGAACTATCATCGTAATATTCTTTTAAAATTTTTGTCCGAACAGTATAACCCAAGCTAATTAAGGCATCTCGGAAGCCTCGCTGGTCTTGAGGGTCTTTTAAGCCGGTGTACCAGAAGGCATTGACTAGTGTTATATTTGGTTCACTTTTAAAGTAGTCTAAGACTCTTCTTGGATCGAAAAACCAGCCATTCTTTTGTTGTGCGTAGAACATATTGTTACCGTCTACAAATATAGAAAGACGGTTCATTGGACATGGCATATAAACTAAGACCTAATAGTTCTAGAGAATTTAATTGAACTTCTTATTTTAGCAATATTTATTTATTACCTTACTAAGAATTACGTTTTAGTGATAATTTTTTAGCCTTTTTCCTCATTCCTCATTCTTCCAACTCCTGCACTTAAATCAGCCTAATGTTATTAGATTAACTCTTTCAGAGTCACTGCGCTAACGCGTTGACTTCGTGAACGCTCTATAACTTGAGCTAGGTATATTAGAGAAGCGTAGAGACAAGCTCCTGTAGAATGTACTCTATCAACTCTACATTCAAATTTGTCGTTGTGCGTTACTCTCATCAGCGCCCTACGAAGTGAAGTGCTTCATTGCAAGTAAGAACACCAGTCACTCCAACTGCCGGCGTAGAGTTTGCCGGTGTGAATCCCAGCTAGTTCCAGGGAAAAGAGATTGACGCAAGCAGTGACACCAGAACCACAATAAACCAGTACTTCTTTCCCCGGCTGGACATCTGCCCAGCGTTGTTGTTGCTCAGAGATTGAGTGCAGATAGCCTTGGGCGTTAGTGACATCTTGCCAAGGGTAATTGATTGCAGCCGGAATGTGACCAGCAATGGGGTCAATTGGCTCTTGTTTGCCTAAATAGCGATCGCTTTCTCGTGAATCAACCAATAGCACGTCTGGCAGGTCTTTACGGGCTTTCACAGCGTCAATATCTACTACCCAATCAGTACGCAACTGGGGCACAAAGGTTCCTGGTTCATTTTTCGGTAGAGCATCTGTAACAGGATACCCTTGGGAGTGCCATGCTGACCAACCACCATCCAGCAATGCTACCTTGTCATGCCCCATATAGCGTAGCAGCCACCAAAGACGTGCGGCAAAAGCCAAGCGGGAATCATCGTAAGCAACGACTAAAGTTTCCTGGAAATTAACACCAATTGCTGCTAATTTCTTGGCTAACTCACTAGTATCAGGCAAAGGATGACGCCCACCATGACGCTTTACTGGGGATGAAAGGTCTTTGTTCAAATCTAGATAGTGAGCTTTCCGAATGTGACTAATTTGATACTGTTGATGCCCTAGTTCTGGATCGGCTAGAGCAAAGCGACAGTCCACAATCACAACTTGTGGGTCATCCAGGTGTTCACTAAGGTACTTAGCAGAAACGACAAAATCAGTATTGGTCATGAGACACTACAGGTTTTTAGTCTAAGATAAACCCTAGCAATAGGGTTGCTCCCAGTAGACTTCTCATTTTCTCCCAACTTTCTTCTGCTATTGGGCAACACCACCTTGTCAGCAAGCTGGATATCTTGCCGTAGTGCGTTTCAAACGGTAACGTTTCGAGGCGCGAACCTAAGTATATGATTTAGGCGTTGGGGAATGACCTCAGTTTTAGTTTTGCCCTAAAACACAGGTACACTCATCCCCTCGCGAGCCAGTAAGTCATTAGGGAAAACTAATTGGACTTGCTCTTCCACCTTGTCGAGAAAGTCATCGTCATGATCGGGGTTATAGCGAGACATCACAATTCGCTTAACACCGGCTGCCTTTGCTGTGGCAATGCCTGTCTGCCAAAGGTCGTCTGGCCAACTCAGTGCATCAGTCTTAAAAATGTCCTCAGTTGAGATGGTAGAGGGAGCATCCAAAATCAGCAAATCGGCTTTACGCGCTAAGTGCAGCAGATTGTGATCGAGGCAATTAGGATAGTGCGATCGATCAGTCGCGTAAACCACAGAGTGTCCTTGCCAGGTCACTCGATAGCCCATTGAATGGTGTGATGAGTTGAGAGAAACCGTCTCAACCGTTACATCATCTAGCCCTATTATCTTGTCAGAAGTCAGGTTGTAGAACTTCAGCTCTGAGCGCATGACCTGAAGGGGAACTGGGAAATTTGGATGTAGCATCTGGCGCGTCAGACGCTCTTCCATCGACGCACCGTTGGATGCTGGCGCTCCATAAATATGAAAACAATTCCCTGGAATAAAGGCGGGCGTAAAAAAGGGAAACCCTTGGATACTGTCCCAATGGCAATAGGTAAAGAACATATAGGCTTCCACGGGCATCTGTGTAAGTAAATGATTACCCAGTACCCGTAAACCACTGCCGCCATCAAAAATTAGGCGTTTTTTGCCGACGCACATTTCGACACAGGAGGTATTGCCACCATAGCGCATCGTCTCTTTTCCTGGAGCCGAAATTTGATCTCGAACGCCCCAAAATTTGACAACAAAATCAGCGGTAGTGCCAGTTACCATATCGGCTTTATTATTAAATGTGGATCGGTTTGGTGCCGCTGGAGCAGAATCTGGCATCTTTCAATCAAGTTCGCCTTGATTAACAACTCGTTATATCGGCAAAATTCCACTAAATGATACTCAGATAGAATGGGATCTGGTGAATGAATAACCATAGCTTTCTATCAAAAGGGGCGGATGTTGCCTATCTAGAAGAAATCACCTAGGTAAGAAAGTGCAAAAACAGACAGTGATTTTGCACTTTCCCCTACGTACAATTTTCTAGCACCCTGGTTTTGGTCAGGAAAATTTGTCAAGTCAGTTAATTCTAGCGTTCTTGAAGCCAGTGGATTTGTGAGTTCTGTCACATACATAGCACAGGGTGCGAATAGTTATGCAATTATTGCTAGGTTGCGATTCGCCTTTGGAGAACAGATGCTCCGAAAAGAATCGCTACCGCTAGCTCGTTGCCTTGTTGTTTCGTTTTTTCGTTGCGGGACGCGAGCCTCCTAGTCCTACTCTTAGGGCTTTGGAGAAGGCTGACGCTCAAGAGCATTGCTATGGCTAGCTCCTGATTCCGAAGGAATCGCGTCCAAAGCGGAGCCGATCGGCTAACGCCTTCAAGAGTGCAGCCGCCTAACCCCATCGGCTCCAAGACCGCTAAGGTATGACAGCCGCCAAGAAGCAAACGCGCTATTTTCGTGCAAAAACCTAGCGATAAGCGACTCTTGAAAGGTCATTAGCGTACCTGATGAATTGCCAAATTTAGCCCTCAGCGTCTGAATCTCTAGCTGGCTGGCTACCAGCTTCAATACACTTTTCCACTAGTGGCATTACCTGATGGACATCTTTCCAGCCTAGAATCTCCGTGACTTTTTTTTCTAAGTTTTTGTAAGACTTGAAAAACTCAGCAATTTCATCCAACCGATGAGGGGCGATGTCTTGGAGAGATTTAACTTGAGCATAGCGTGGGTCTTTGTCGGGAACACAAAGAATTTTTTCATCGCGATCGCCTCCGTCAATCATCTCTAGCATCCCAATCGGTCGTGCGGCAATCACGCACCCTGGAAAAGTCGGCTGATCGATCAGTACCATACCATCAAGCGGATCGCCATCATCCGCTAGAGTGTTAGGCACAAAGCCGTAGTCGTAAGGATACTGCACAGACGAATAAAGCACTCGGTCAAGTGCGAAGGCTTGCAGGTCTTTGTCAAACTCGTACTTGTTTTTGCTACCGGCTGGAATTTCAATTAAAACGTTGATCAGACCCGGTTTGGGTTGAGCAGGAATGCGTAATAGATCCATGACCGAACTTCTAAGGGATACAGCAGATTGGGGGTGCCTTGCACCAAAGCTCAAGCACACAGAGGTCAACCACATAGGTAGAGATTTGACCAACCCCCGTGTAGCATTCTAAGCGAAGACGGTCACGACCTGCTTGCAAGTCATGACCTTCCGAACGCTGAACGCAGCAATCTTTGCTAATTCTTCACGGTTTGCACAACACCTATATAGCTGTGAGCCATTCAGGTTATACAACACAGAAGATTTAATGGGAGCTAGTAAACCTAGCAGTTTTATCGACCTTTCCACTGCTAAGGTTTCGAGTAATAGCTCTCAATGAATCAATTCATCGGTATTTCGTTATTTCAAAAGCTCCAGAATCACTTTTGTGAACTCGGAAGTGAGTAGGTGGTCTGTTGCAAAACATCAGCGCTGCTGCTTGAAGAGTAGTGAGCGATGACGAACAGAGGTAAGGTCAGAGTCAGCATAGCAATTACCGTTCCCATAATCTCTGCCCACCTATGGGGGTGGGGGTCAGAAGAGTTGGTAGACGGACTACTTGATTCCATAAATTAGTTGCAATTGGAACTCGGTCAATTAAAACATCGAACACAGGGTATAAGTTTCAACCCTACGATCTTCATTTTAACGATTTATTTCATTGTGATTGTCTTCCAGCAAACAATCTCAAGGAAATCTCCCAATAAATATAAATAACCGCATCAAAATCTCTTACTTAAGGAAGAGATGTGTTTTTCGACAAGCCGCTTTGCTGCTCTCAGCCAGGGTTCTCAATATTTCAGTTTCTCCACGACGGACACAAAAAACCGCCGCTAGCAAGAGGGCGGTGTGATTAAGCAATCGGAGGGTAGTCTAAGCTTACGTTGCCAGTTTTGTATCAGGTGTAACAAGGTTTACAGAATCTAACTGTTGTCATCTACCGTTGGGGATATGCTTTCATTGGCTCTTTGATAAATCGAATGTACAAATGCTTAAAGGTAGACTTGATGACACGGGGCATCCCAAAATCAATAGGCATTAAGGCATCTGGTAACTTCCAATCCATCACTTGGAGTTCTATTGGTCGCCGATGTGGAAAGTGAATATCTATGAGTTCTGGACTAAGTCCCAGACGCTGCGCTGCTGCCACAGTCGGAACAAGTGCTGGGTCAACGTTGAGGATTTCCACTATTGAGCGATCGAGGGCAAAAACATCTGAAGATGCCCCCAAAATATTCAGCTGTCGCGGTTCGCCACCACTAGGGCCGTTCCCTTGGTGACCGACGATCCCATCCAGAATCGTCAAGTCGGGATCAATTGCCCGTGCAGTTTCTACCAACATTTCTCCAAAGCGGTTTTCATCCTTACCTGCTTCCATGTGCCACCAGGCTTTCATTTTTCCGGGAACACAGCCGAATAAGTTCTTGACGCCCATTGTCAGCGTCAACTGCACATGAGATTTTACTTTCGGCAAGTTAATCACGACATCAGCATCCATTGCTTCTTTGCACAGACGCAGATGGTTAAAGGCAAGGCTTTCTGTTTCGTAACGCTGACTGTGGAATTCTACGATTGGTACGTTGAGTTCTTCCATCACTGGTAAATAGCCGTTCGCCCTGGCAACACCCAAGGCACTACCAAAGGCTGGGCTATCTCCGAAAAAGGGTTTACCACCGACTTCCTGTACCAGTTGAGCGACGCAGTAAACTAGCTCAGGGCGAGTTATGCATTCTGTACCAGGACGCCCAATGGTAAGTAAGTTGGGTTTAAGCAGGACGCGATCGCCTTTTTTGACAAAAGCACCCATCCCTCCCAACGGCTCTAGTAGTGTTTCCAATGATGTTCGTAGTCGTTGTCGGTCGTAGGACTCAGCACGAATCAAGCTAACACTAGACATGATTTTAGATTGTGAATGTTGGTTTATTCCACGAGAGCGGGAAAAGTTACTCCCTTCCCGCTCAAAGAGTACCTATGAGGTTGCAGGGGGAGAAAGGGAGCAGAGGGAGAAAGGGAGAAAGGGAGAGGGGGAGAAAGGGAGAATTTTATTTACTAGTGGGTGATTTCTGCAAACCTGCACTAGTTCAGGACTTACGCAAACACCATCGTGCAAGCCCCCCCAACCCCCCAACCTTGGGGGGAGTAAATCCGGTTCCCCCCAGATTTGGGGGGCGTCGTGGTGGAATGCGTAAGTCCTGGAGTTGCTGCGTAAGTCCTGTAGTCAATATCTCCCTCTCACCTCCTCACTAAAGCTCCGGTCACCCTCTCCCCCTAGTCTCCACGAAGTGGTCAGTTACTTCTACCAAGCTGCACTAGCTTTTGACTCCATGAGTCAGTGCTGTCACTCGTTGGGCATCAGGGAAGACACCTTGCCCTTGGATTTCGAGAATGGGAGGTTTCACTTCCACCTTCATCACCTGGGCGGTGCAAATTAAAACTGTTCGATCAAATAGGTGCAGAGTCAACCAAGGTTGGCTGAGTAAGCCTTGCAGTTGTTCCTGGAAGGCTTCTGGAGTTACAGGGATATCAAAAGATTCTGACTCACCACTCACGTAGTGAAATCTCACTTCAGTGAAGCTTTCCTCACTTTGCATCGTAAACAGCTCCTTAAGGTTGCAGTTGTTAGTTGGTAGGGGTGCAAGACTGTGTACCCGTACAAATGATAAATCTTAGAGCTTTCGAGCTTTTTACAGAGATTGTTTAACGATATCCCTGATGCGGGTTCCGATTTCTGAAGATTAGGATGGAAAACAATCTAACGGAATGAGCTTAAGCCATGACGGACAAACTGATAAAACGTCAGTTCCCTACTAAAAACTTTATGCAGCGTTTCAAGCTAGTGGTATTGACGCTGCTGGCGGTTGGCATGGTTTTCGTGCTTGCCACTGCTCCCGTCTTGGCACAGGAATCTCATGCTGCACAGGGATTCAATCCTCAAGAACTCTTGCGGAACGCTTTGGAGGGGATCAAAAATCTTGGGGCTGTGGGAGCGATCGCTTATATTGCCCTCTATATCATCGCTACTGTGGCCTTCTTACCAGGCTCAATCATCACCCTAGGTGCTGGCGTTGTCTTTGGCATCGTTTTCGGTTCGATTTACGTCTTCATCGGTGCGTCGCTGGGAGCGACTGCGGCTTTCCTAATCGGACGTTATTTAGCCAGGGGCTGGGTTTTCAAGAAAATTGAAGGTAACGAAAAATTTCGGGCGATTGATGAAGCTGTCGGCAAAGAAGGATTTAAAATTGTTCTACTAACGCGGCTCTCCCCTGTATTTCCTTTCAACCTGTTAAACTACGCCTTTGGAGTTACTGGAGTTTCCCTAAAAGACTACATCCTTGGCTTCGTCGGCATGATTCCCGGAACAATCATGTACGTTTACCTCGGTTCCTTGGCTGGTAGTCTTGCCAGGATTGGTACTAGCGGTCAACCCACCAATCCTACAGTAGAGTGGACAATTCGGATTATCGGTTTTATCGCAACCGTCGCTGTGACAGTTTATGTAACTCGTCTTGCTAGGAAGGCACTAGAAGAGAAAGTTTCATAGTTCGCACAGTTTTTCTTCTTCAATGAAAAAATCAAACAACGAGGAAGAATCCTCGATTTTTGATTTACCAAAAAATACCTATGTCAAATTCAGCATTCCAAAATGTTACTGTCTCACCGATGGATGAGTATAACCAGACTTTGGTTTCCTACGTCCATCCACCGGATTGGGTCAATCCTAAACCTGCTGATTGTTACGACCTAGTCGTGATAGGCGCTGGCACGGCTGGATTAGTCGTGGCAGCAGGTGCAGCGGGTCTAGACTTGGGTTTGAAAGTCGCCTTGGTTGAAAAGCATCTCATGGGCGGAGATTGCTTGAATGTTGGTTGCGTACCTTCCAAGTGCATTATCCGATCTTCTCGTGTTGTTGCCGAGATGCAAGATGCCAGTGCTTATGGGATTCATGCCCCAGAACACATTGAAGTAGATTTTCCAGCCGTGATGGAACGGATGCGAAGATTACGGGCGAGCATCAGCCCTCACGATTCTGTTGAACGTTTTCAAAATTTGGGAATTGATGTCTTTTTGGGGAGCGGTTGTTTTTCGAGTAACAATACTATTAAAGTTGGCGATAATATTCTCCGGTTTAAGAAAGCGGTGATTGCTACTGGTGCTAGAGCCGCACGACTATCGATTGAGGGGATTGAGGAGGCAGGCTATCTCACCAATGAGACAGTCTTTTCCCTCACGGAACGACCGCGACGTTTAGCTTTGATTGGTGGTGGCCCCCTTGATTGCGAATTGGCTCAGGCTTTCCGGCGGTTGGGTTGTGAGGTGGTGCTTTTCCATCAAAGCGATCGCATTTTAAATAAAGAGGATGCCGACGCCGCAGAAATCGTCCAGAACGTCTTTCTCCGGGAAGGAATCAACTTAATGCTAGATTGCCATGTGCAGCGCGTGGTCAAGACTAGTGAAGGCAAGACGCTCTACTATAGCTGCAATGGTCAGGAAGATTCGCTCACTGTCGATGAAATTTTGGTAGGTGTGGGACGTGCGCCTAATGTTAAAGGTCTAAATTTAGAAGCAGTCGGGGTGGAATACGACCAGCGACAAGGGGTAAAGGTGAATGACTACCTCCAAACTACGAACCCGAAGATTTATGCGGCGGGTGACATCTGTATGAACTGGAAGTTTACCCATGCGGCGGATGCAGCAGCGCGGATTGTGATCAAAAATACTCTCTTTTCTCCCTTTGGATTGGGACGCTCCAAACTTAGCAGTTTAGTAATGCCTTGGGTAACCTATACTGACCCGGAAATTGCTCATGTGGGAATGTATGAGCGGGAAGCAAGGGAGCAGGGGATTGAGGTTAATACGATTAAAATTCCTTTGAGCGACGTAGACCGAGCGATTGCAGATGGGGAAGAGGAAGGATTTGTCAAAATTCTCCATAAGAAGGGTTCCGATGAAATTCTCGGTGCGACAATTGTTGCCCGTCATGCGGGTGAGATGATCAGTGAAGTAACCACAGCAATTGTCGGCAAGCTAGGTCTGAATACGCTAAGTAGTGTGATTCATCCCTATCCAACTCAGGCGGAAGGTATCAAGAAGGCAGCAGATGCTTATCGACGCACACTCCTTACACCGAATACTAAACGGCTCTTGGGGTTGCTCACAAAGCTTTCCTAGAGGATGACCAAGAAAAGCGATCGCCTGCACTAAAAGGAAAAATAAAGTTATGACTACAACCAGCCAGGGCAATCAGCAAAAAACTGCCCTTATTACTGGTGCATCGGGTGGAATTGGCTATGAATTAGCCAAGTTATTTGCACAGGACGGCTACAACTTAGTGCTAATCGCTAGAAGCCAAGAAAAGCTCACTCAAGTTGCTGATGAATTACAAGGAAAATTCAGGATTTCAGTTAAGGTTATCACCAAAGATTTAACAATTACAACAGCTCCAGATGAAATTTTTACGGAGCTTCAGAACGAAGGAATTAAAATTCATTTTCTAGTGAACAATGCTGGATTTGCTACCTATGGACTCTTTTCCGAAACTAACCTAACTGCTGAACAACAGATGATTCAGGTTAATGTAGTTTCTCTGACTCATTTAACTAAGTTATTTGTCAGGGAGATGATAAAACAAGGTGAGGGTAAAATACTTAACGTGGCGTCAATAGCCGCCTTTCAGCCGGGCCCTCTCATGGCAGTTTATTACGCTACTAAAGCTTATGTTTTATCATTTTCTGAGGCGATCGCAAATGAATTAAAAGGTACAGGTGTTACCGTAACGGCTCTTTGTCCGGGACCAACAGAATCGGGATTTCAAAAAAGAGCCGATATGGAAAAATCAAAACTGGTCAGTGGCAAGATTATGGATGCCCAAACCGTTGCCAGGATTGGCTATCGTGGCTTAATGCAAAACCAAACTGTGGTAATTTCTGGTCTAAAAAATCAGATACTGGCTCAATCGGTAAGATTTGCACCCAGAAATTTGGTTACTACGATAGTTAGAAATTTGCAGGAAAGAGTAGATAAAAACTAATTTTAGGAGATTTCAGGTTTTAAGCTGTTGTGCATCTAATCTCCATGCTGAAACACTTAATTTTTCTGCCAGTAGTTACTGGTCAGTTGTCCGTTGGTACGCTCCCGCTGACTACTGACAGAGGACAAAAAGCCGGGATGTGAATATCCAATGTTTTATGCGCGTCAGCTTACTTACCTCGTAGGTCTTGTGCAATTGTTCGCAAATGCTGCCAAACTGCATAGTTGATGGTTTGCCAACCCCTTGTCCGGGTCGGGTAGGCCTCTATTTTTACAGAAGGCTATGGCAATCAAAAA
>DATNPI010000189.1:0-7641 GCA_036703325.1 Coleofasciculaceae cyanobacterium | reverse complement strand
GCCTCTGCCACTTGTTCTGTTGTTCGCGGCAGTACCACCAACGCAGGACGCTGACGGTAGCTAGCCAGACCATCACATTCGTAGGTCAGCAATTCTTCACGACGGCGGACAACACCATTTTTGCCAACGACTGCCTCAAATTGCTTAATGATAGGTTTCCAATTGCGTTGTGTATCTTGGGCAATCATAGGTTGGGAGCGTGAAAGGTAGTTGCACTACTATGATCGCACGCTTGCAGAGTCATTTACTTGTTTCTCTATAATTCCCTTCCAAATCAAGTAGCCTTGCCCATTCAAATGCAGACCGTCTGTTGTGTATTGAGCATCTAATTCATTATTGCCATCTAAGAAAGAGGAAAATAAATCTATGTATTGAAATGAAAACGTTTTGGCTAAGTCTTTTAGTTGATCGTTCAGGGTCATCACCTTCTCGTTGACTCCCTTATTCTTGAAAATTTTCTGATTTACTGGTAGAAGACTTTGAATAAATATTTTTGTGTCAGGAATTTGATTTTGGAACGTTTCTAAAATTTTTTTGTAGTTTTCTAATATATCTTCTACTTTTTTTCCTTGGTTTAAGTCATTAATGCCAATCATGACAAAAAGCTTTTGAGGCTTAGATTCAACAATATTCGTTATCCGGTTTAAAATTCCATCTGTTGTGTCTCCACAAATTCCTCTATTTTTTATTCCATCATTTCTCAATACTTCTGCCCATTCACATAAATCTGTGAGACTATCTCCCAAAAATATTATTTCTGCTTCAGATTTGGGTAAAGTTTCAAAGTGACTAGTTTTGTCTCGATAGAAAGGGTTGTCATACATAGCCATTTTTTTAGATTTATAACTTTGTAAAAGAGAAAGTCTTCCCGATAAATAGCTAACGCCTCCTCTTTGAGCGAAAAAAAAAGTTCCAAATCCTAAAAATAATATATTAAATAGGCCTATAATAAACAAGATAATTTCAATCGTGTCGTTCATTTTTTCTAGGATTCACCCAATAGCTGCACAGTAAAACCAAGTCCTGCTGCAATACGATAGAGTGGCTCATCTAATGTCCACAGTTCGGAGAATAAAGTTTCTGCTAGCGCTAAGTAAGCAGCATCATAAACGCTATTGCGTCCCAAGGACGCAGCAATCTCGACGACTCGTGGTTCCAGTGTGAGGGCATGGTATGTAATAGGCAAGGCTGAAAGCTCGACACAGACTGATGCTAATTCCTCTGGTGGGAATAAATTAGCTGCAATGAGTTTAGTCAAGGCATTGGTAACTTCGTAACGAGCTAACTCTGGGGCGTGTAGCTCAACCCCCTGAGCTATCCAGTTTTGAAACAATCTGTAGGCATTTTCTCTCAAGGGATGAGGCGTAATGAGAGCTAACAAAAAATTGGCATCCAATACAACAGCCATCGGCTAGAAAATACCTCGCTTTTCGAGAGCTTCTCGACCGACGCGTACTAATTCTACCGGGTCAACGGGAGGCAAATCCTTGGTGAGTTCATGAAGACGCCATAGAGCAGCCAGGGAATCAATGGAGGGATTTGCCTGAGCCAGACTGTATTTAAGCAGGATAAGAGCTAAGACCTCAGAAGGCATATTGAGCCTTTTGGCTTCGGCTTCGAGGCGATCGCTTTCTTCAGGAGAAAGTTGAATAGTAAGGGTTTTAGATTCACTCATGATTCCAGTGTAGAGGTTGGCTTCAGACTACTTACACCTTAGAGAATTGAAAACAGTAGTGGCATTCTGTTTGGCATTCTGACCGAGTGCGGTCAGAACAACTAGACGTTCATGGTTGTCAAGGACTACGCGGGCGCTGTACTTGATAGCAGGTACGGAGGAAGATTCGCCTATCAAGGTCTGTTGTCCTTCCTGAATTATGAACGGAACGCTCACGCCGCAAAATACCTTGTTTTCTTGGCGAGAAGAAGTCGCTTGAAATCCGTTGTCTGACTGATAGGAGAATGACAAGCCTGAAAATGAGAAAGTAGCATTATAGTCTTGCGCCGGATTAGTTTCACCGGCTTCCTGATTTACAGGAGTCCTAGCGACAAAGATTTCTACCTCTGGGGGTGGAGTACTGCCGGACTCTGATGAGCCAGTAAAGCCCTTGAGCGACGCGGTACTAGTAACCACCGCCATTTTCGCCCCTCCGATATTAATGCTAAATTTTCCTTGCGAGCCACCGGGAATTTTATAGTCTAGGAGGTTCTGTGCGATCGCTTCTGCCCTTTGTGGATCGAACGCATTGCTAATCATCCTGACGCTCAAACCAAACAGTCCAGCGATGACAAGCACAACTGCACCAGTAGCGATCGCAATTCCTTCCCATACGCTGACACGGTATTGAATTGGTGGTTGGGTTGTCTGTGCCATTGGATGTTGTCCTTCGTCTAGTCGTACTCTAAATTTCTCTTTGCTTGGGAAGTATGAGAGTTTTCATCCTTCATCCTTCATACTTTTAAGTTTGGGCTAACTCAAATCAACTCCCAGGAAGCGATCGAGAAATCGAGTACGCCAGGCAAAGCGCAGAATCAAACACCACTCCACTGCCACTAAACCGATGAACAGGTAACTGATCAAGCTCAGTTGGGACAACTCAAAAAACTGGCGCAGGGGTGGTACAGCGACAATCGTGATGTAGAGACCTAGCATAATCAAGGCAGCGATCGTATATCGCCAATCACCACTCAGCGGTTCACCGCCGACCCAAGCTGTGGTTGGAGGCTTAAGAAACGGAATCAGGAGCAGTTCACACAGCACCAAGATTGCCGCCAGGGCACTGCGGGGAACAGCGTAATTAACCTGATTGATTTCCAAATCAGGCGGTAGATCCACTACAGCGACAACTAGGTAGAACAGGTAAATTAAGAGGGAAACCAAGGTTAAAGTCAGTGTGGCAGGCACTACAAAGTGCAGCATGGAGCGCACCAGACTGCGCTGAACCAATCCACCCGGTTTTGCCCAAACAGGAAGGCACATGGTAGGAAAACCCACGCCAATCAGGGAGATAAACGCGCTCTGCTTATTTTCTAGGGGAAAACTGTCGGTGACGATCGCAGTGGCAAAAATCAGCAGTGTAACGCAAGCCGTTCTGACCATAAACAGCTTCATCACGTCCTGAATTCCATTACGGATGCGTTGCCCCTCTAAAAAGGTATGGGGTAGCGCCCCAAAGGAATCCTTGAGCAACACAATATCCGCCACGCAACGCGTCGCTTTGCTGCCACTCTCCATTGCGATCGCTAGATTCGCCTGTTTGAGTGCCAGCACATCATTTACCCCATCGCCAATCATGGCAACGTAGTAACCCCGCTGGCGCAGACTATAAACCAGTTTCGCCTTTTGCTCTGGAGTGATGCGACCAAAAATCGTACTCATCTGAGCAGTTTGGACAAACTGCGCCTCATCCATCTGAGCCAACTCCTTCCCAGACACCACTTTGATCTCTGGGCCTAACCCCGCCTGCTTTGCCAGTGCTGCCACCGTTTGAGGGTTGTCGCCGGAGATAATTTTGACCTCAATTCCAGCCTTGGCAAAGCCAGCTAGCGTTTCTTTAGCCTCCGGGCGCAACTGATCATTGAATCTCAGGATACCCAGAGGAGTGAGGTCGGGGGGTAACTGTGGCTGATCAGCATCATCGTGCAAAGCTGTGAGGTTGGGACTATAGGCAAACAGCACTACCCGTAATCCCTGTTCAGTCCCCGACTGGATATAGTCGGTCATCTCAGCCGTCAAAGACATGTCTTTTGCCAAGATTTCTGGTGCTCCCAGGACATAAACCCCGTGCGGACCAGTAGGGCGATGGAGGGGTAAGGGGGTATACTTTTCATTGCTCCCCATCTCGCTATCTCCCCATTTCCCTATCTCCTCAAAAGCCAAGGCACTCCACTTCCGGGCTGACGAGAAGGGAACTTCAGCTTTGAGCGGACGCACCTGTCCGGGGCAGATGGCTGCGATCGCTTCATTAGTTTTGTTGCCAGCCATCGTGTTGGCAGCATAGTCACCTAGCAAAGTTCGCAGTTCAGCCTCAGTAACGCCAACCGGGTAAACTTCCTGCAATTTAATTTGGTTGGTGGTCAGGGTGCCAGTTTTATCCAAGCAGAGAACGTTCACATTGCTCAATGACTCCACGGCGTTTGCCTGCTGGATCAAAACATCCTCCCCCACCATCCGCACTGCACCCAACCCATAAGCAAGGGTGATCGCTAAAAGCAGTCCCGCTGGGACTAACCCGGCAACGACGGCTGCTCTTTGGACTATATCGTTCAGGGAGTGGACTCTACTTAGGAAACTAATGCCCACTAAGATCCACAGAAAGCAGGCGATGAGCATAAACACCCGAATCACCAGATTGATCTCCTGTTGGATCGGGGTTAGAGCTTGACGAAAGGTGCGTGCTCCAACCATCAGTTGATAGGCTACCGTCTCTATTCCCACTTTTTCCGCCTCATAGCAAGCCGTGCCGCTAACACAGAAGCTACCGGAATATACACTTTCTCCAGACTGCTTGGGTATCAAGTCTGACTCACCAGTGAGGAGCGATTCATCCACCTCCATGCGACCCTCACCCACCACCTGCCCATCTACCACAATCTGGTCACCAGGTTGAAGCAGCAGAATATCCCCCAGTACAATCTCGTATGGGTCAATATTCTGTTCTTTGCCCTCGCGGATAACAGTAGCTGTGGGTCGGTTCAGCAAGGCAATCTCATCCAGCTTTTGCTTCGCCCATATCTCCTGGTAGATATTCACCAACACTCCGCCAAAGATGACAATCACCACGAGAATGCCATCCCCCCAGCGCCCTAACAGAATCATCACAACGCTGATGGCCAAGAAAACGCCGTTGATAAAGGTGAAAAGGTTCTCTTTCACTATCTGGCGATAGGAGCGACTGCTTTGTAGCTGGACGTTATTACCCTGTCCAGCTGCTCGGCGATCGCTAACCTCGCCCTCAGTCAGACCCTGTAAACCAGAAGCTTGGTTGATACCTTCCTCATTATTCATGGGTCTCTAAATCCCGTCACCTATTTGTCAAGTTTGTCACATCTCACAATTAAGTTGAGAATCAAAACTTTATCATCACAACGGCTAGCCCTAGGCTATTAACATTAACAGGACTTACGCATTCGCCCCCCTAGCCCCCCAAATCTGGGGGGAACCGGATTTACTCCCCCCAAGGTTGGGGGGTGGGGGGGCTTGCACGATGGTGTTTGCGTAAGTCCTGATTAAGCCAAAAATCGCGAACGCCTCAAGAGATACGCTTAAGAGTCGTCCAAGAATTACTCCTTCTCCAACGAGAATTATCTGGTTGTTGTCCGTTGTTAGTTGACAGTTGTCCTTGGTAACCGAAATGACCCAGTTGTTTTGGGACGCCCCCTTAGTTAAGATTCTCTAGAAATTCCTGTACTCGTTGCCACACCTTCTCCAGCAAATTAGGATTATCTGCATCAAACCACTCAATTTCAGGATAAGCCCGAAACCAAGTGCGTTGTCGCTTGGCAAATTGGCGAGTGTGTAAAACTGTTAGCTCTTTGGCTTGAGTGAGGGAAATGTCACCAGCAAGATATTGTTTCATTTCCTGGTAACCCAGTGTATTTAACAAGGGTAAGTCGAAACCGTATTTCTGACACAGGATTTTCACCTCAGCTTCCCAACCTGCGGCTAGCATTTGCTCAGTACGCTGTTCAATGCGGCGGTTGAGGATGCCGGAGTTGCTACATTCCAAGCCAATCTGAAGTATTCGATAGTCGGGGGGATTCTCTCCTTGCTGCTCTGAAATTGGGCGTCCAGTGACATAATATACTTCTAATGCCCGTAATGTCCTTACTTCGTCATTAGAGTGAATCTTCTGGGCGGCGGTTGGGTCAACTTGTTGGAGGAAGGCGTAGAGCTGGGTTTGGCCAAGAGAGGTAAGTTGCGATCGCAATTCGTTGTGTGGTGCAACTCTCGGAATTTTCAACCCCCGCACGACTGAGCGAATGTATAAACCCGTACCTCCAACTAGTAACGGAATTGTCTGGTGTTGCTGGAACTGGGTAATCAACATTTGAGCTTGCAGTTGATAGTCTGCCAGCGTCATCGTCTGTGTCGGTTCACAGATATCTATTAAATAATGTGGCACCAATTGTTGTTCATCCACTGAAGGCTTTGCCGTGCCAATATTAAACTCCCGATAAACTTGACGAGAGTCAGCACTGAGAATCACAGAACCCAGGCGTTGTGCTAATGCCAAAGCCAGCCCTGATTTACCAGTAGCCGTTGAACCGCAAATGGTAATCAAACTCGGTTGCTGAAAATTGAAAGGCTCCATCTATTGCACCCTTACTGCAACAATAAAACGCGATCGCACTCAAGTCAAAAAATTACGTCTTACGAGGTATGAGTTTGTGACTGCGCAAAAGCAACCTGGTATCAGGCGAGTAAGAAAAGTATAGCTATGCCTTATAAGGGGCATACCTGAAAACCCTGGATTAGAAATCCAGGGATGAAAGGGAAAGCGGGTTGAAACCCGCATTGTTGTCTTTGTTCACCATCTATAGTGTGATAGAATAATCAAGCTCCTGAAACAAAGGGCGGGTTAAGTTGTTAGTTTTAGAAGCAAAGCTTAAAGGGAAAACTGAGCAGTATCGAGTGATAGATGACATCATTCGTACTGCTCAGTTTGTTAAAAATAAGGCTTTACGCTTCTGGATAGACAGCCCAAAAGAAGATAAAATTAACCGTTTCTCTCTGAATAAGTACTGTGCGGTACTAGCAGCAAATGTAGAATATCCTTGGGTCAAGAAACTCAACTCAATGGCTCGACAAGCATCTGCTGAAAGAGCTTGGATTGCTATTTCCAGGTTCTACGGGAACGATCAAGCCAAAAAACTAGGAAAAAAGGGCTTTCCCAAGTTTAAAAAATTCAGTCGTTCGATGGAATATAAAACTAGCGGCTGGTCACTTTCGCCAGATAGAAAGACCCTAACACTAAAAGACGGGTTTGCGGCTGGAAGCTTTAAGCTTAAGGGGACTCGCGACCTGAACTTCTATGACATTAAGCAGATTAAACGAGTTAGAATCGTTAAACGAGCTGACGGCTATTACGCACAATTCTGTGTTGATGCAGAACGAAAAGAGAGAATTCATTACACCGGGAGTGAGATAGGAATAGACGTTGGTCTATCACATTTTCTAACCGATTCTAATGGGGAAAAGATTGATAATCCTCGCCATCTGCGAGTAGCCGAGAAGCGACTGAAGAAGTCACAACGCCGGATGTCTCGTAGATACAAGAACCCCAACAAGGGGGTGTTGGGCGCGAGGATGGTCAAATCAAAAGCCCTTCAATCCAAACGCTATCACCGGGCAAGAGTTCAAGTTGCTCTAAAGCACTTAGGAGTAAGGTGCGATTCGTTGAGAGTGAATCACGGTATTAAATCCGTACATAACCTCTCCTGGCAAACTGTGACGACACAGAAAGCCAGAACTCTCGGTCGGATAAGGGTGCAAGTCCCTTCTGCCAGACTCAGGTATGACTCCCTACCTGCCCACACCGACCAGACTCGATTTCTGGAGAGTGAAGCTGGGGACAGGGCGCAATCAGACATCCGTTGTGGGATGACACTGGCGCTAATGGGGAGTTCCTATGGTGAAAACAG
>DATNPI010000113.1:0-2859 GCA_036703325.1 Coleofasciculaceae cyanobacterium | reverse complement strand
GAAAGGACATAATATTAAGCTAGTTTGTACTTTGGAATACCAAAGCCTCCTAAATACAACGCTTTAGAAGTACCTCCTAGGTAAGTGGTAGGCATCAAACTGAATCCGTGAAAATGAACGGGATATCTATCCGCTCTCAGCCCAGGACGCTCACGTCGCCGAATTGGATGCATACTGCATATTCTCTTCGTCGGTGGAACGCCCCGTGCAGAGCTGATGTGACATCACGCATACGTTATAAAGGATTACGCTTCATGGAGCCACAACAACTTAGTCAGGAACTGCGTCAAGGACAGAACCCTCACATGACCCGTCGGCGATGGATTATCGGCTTGTCTATGCTTGGGGGTTCGATGGGACAAGCGGTTACCCTATACCAAACCGGGATCGTTAATCACCTACCCGATCCGCCGGGACAAAAGCTTTTCGATGCAGACCGCGTTGACGCTTCCAACTATGCTTACAACAAATTCAACTCACCCGATGGGCCGATAATGGTGGCTAATTACGCCATTACGGCTTGGCTGGCTGCTGCTGGTGGTTTAGACCGAGCTAGGCGCAACCCGCTCCTACCCATTGCAATGGGCATCAAGCTCGTGTTGGACGGGGTGACTAATGTGGAGTTAGCTCGTGAGGAGTGGAGCGAGAACAAAGCGTTTTGTGAGTACTGCCAGGTTGCGACGCTTTGCACTATCGCGTCGATAGTGCTGGCAGTGCCAGAGGTTACGACCGCTGTTCGCACCCTGCTCGGACGCCGCGACAAGAATGCTGAAGCACAGGGCAACACACGATAATCGATACAATACAATCCTGCGCGAAGCACCCCGAAGCCTCCCGATCAGCTTGATATATGCACTTCAGGTATATCTGAGCAGTGCTGGTTTAACTCCCCGCTGTGTGAAACTTACACAATCTTGGACATACCTTGATTGATGTTCACTTCCTACCTCATCGACTCTCACTGCCCGTAAGCTCTGATCTTAGAGCCTCGCTAAGGCAACCACGGGAGAGCTTCCCGCAGGGTATTGTTCAAGATTCATCGATGCATTCAAATCTCGGTCTAGGCAAGTGAACTGTCAACTAATTTTTCAAAAAACCTCAAAAACTCAAGAATTGTATTTACGAATACATTTCCTCCAAAGAGATTAAACAGGTTCAGCAATTGTTGCAGCAAGAATTAGACAGACTCGTTAGCTTCAAAGTAAGGGTGATTCCTGCTAACGAGTTTGAAGCTCTGGCTGAATTAAATGGCTGATCTGCCTTCACTTGCATCATTTTTAAAATTATCTTGCAGCACAGAAGGGTTGGCAAAAATTCATCACTTTGATTAATGAGTCTAGAAAAAATTTTGTATCGCTGCTTACAAAGTGAGTTAATAACAGGTTGTGCCGTCAGTAAGATGAGACGGCAAGGGTAATCGAGATAGCCTGAGAACAGCTGTAAATTCCATGAGTATCCTCTCTCGTTACTGTACTTGTGTAAGGTCGGGGATGATCGCCTCTTGATGTTGCTCGATCCAGTCCCCGCCCAGCGTACCGTCCATGTCTACTAGTAACAAGCTGATCGTTCTCTATAAAATTCCCTGTTTTATTCGACATCCTAACCTGCGATCGCTTTCTTCTCGTTTAGCTAATGGGACGCCCTGCTAAGGCGATCGACCTATCTTTGAAACGGTTGAAATCTACAACTCGACTTCTAGGTGTAAATACCTTAGAGCAGGCGTATCTTCATCAGTCCCAGGATTGACAAAGAAAGCACTCTTGAGAAATAATCTATAATGATTAACTCTAAAATAATTTAAGCAAACCTCCTAAGTTAAAGCCAAAACTAGATTTCCCGAAATAATCATTCTCAAGAAAGATTTATTTGTAAATTAATTTATACTATTGTATTAATCTGTTAAGAAATTTTTTGATAAATAATAAAGCTCATTGAAAATCGGATAATAAGACAAAAATTATAGCTGTTTTGGAACCACCTCTTCTTGTATGTACGAAACTATAGCATTTACTAGTTAACGCTATAGGTAAAGAAGTTGCCATTACAGGATTGAAAAAAGCATTTTCTAGGAAATTTTTCTTCGGAAATGCGCTTAGAGGCAAGTAGCGATTAAGTTCCCGTTAACTCTTCAAATATTGCTATAAACTATGTTCGGGCAACAACAAGAAGATGACATTTTAGTAGAAACGATTCCTCTCTCCATTCAGGAAATCTCAGAGGATACGGCATTAACAGAGGCGATACTTCCTCCAACTCCAAAACCGCCTTTTAAAATTTCTAAGCCGGAAATTCGGACAAGCCTCAAAGCATTAACTACCGAAGGTGGCTTCGCTACAGTCTTTTACAGTATCATTGGCGGCGCGTTACTCAGTAATTTCTTGCTGGATCTGGGTGCCAGTACAGTGGAAATTGGTCTGCTCGCCTCTATTCCGCAGCTGACAAATCTGCTGCAACCGGTGGGAGCCTATCTGGGAGACCACATCAAGAGCCGCCACTGGTATTCCCTGTTGATTTTCGGCTCGTCACGGCTGCCCTGGTTGCTGATTGTGCCAGGGATTTGGTTGGTGAGTACATCTCGTATCCAGCCACGCCAGCTGGTGCTGTTGACGTTGGCAATTATCTGCCTGAGTAATGTCATGGAAGCTTTGGGTCGTGCTTCCTTTCTCAGCTGGATGGCTGTGTTAGTACCGGAGCGATTGCGGGGGCGGTATTTTGGCTTCCGCAATAGTGTTGTGACCTTGACCAATCTCATCGGTGTGCCGCTGATGGGTTTAGCGGTATCGAAGTGGCCCGGTGGCTCGCTCTCTGGCTTCGGTGTGGTCTTGGTTCTGGGAGTTGTGTTCGCGACACTCAGTCTGG
>DATNPI010000040.1:0-3317 GCA_036703325.1 Coleofasciculaceae cyanobacterium | reverse complement strand
CATCCTAGATACAAATGACATCACCAGAAGTACTCGTGATGTCGAAATTCAGCTAACCGAGTCAGAGCCAGTTCAGCTGGCTCCAGACCTGCTGATTATCCCAGTTCCTGGTCACAGCAAAGGTCATACCGTTTTGCTCTATAAAAACAAGTTTCTCTTCACTGGCGATCATCTGGCATGGTCAGACCAGCTTAATCAGCTGATTGCTTTCCGGAGCGCCTGCTGGTACTCCTGGCCTGAATTACTCAAATCTATGCGAAAGCTGGCAAACTACTCATTCGAGTGGGTGCTACCTGGTCATGGTCGTCGCTACCATGCTGATTCAGAAACAATGCGCCACCAGCTGAACCAGTGCATTACCTGGATGGAAGCCAAATGAACTACTCCGCCCTACTATCGTTGCGGGCGGAGTTTGCCTCCTCTACTAAAGACTGAATTGATGCTCTAGTGCAAGAAGGCAGCACTTCGACACGCTCAGTGACCAGTAATGAGGCAGCACTTCGACAGGCTCAGTGACCAGGCAGGAGGGAATAAAGCTTTTACAGTAAGCGTTTGAACCTTTTTTAACGGGTGGGTTATTTCTGCCGCACTGCACTAGTAGAGCACTTCTCATCTAAGGCTGCTCACGACCCCACCTGAGCGCCTCTTCTAGCGACATCGGTTGTTCGTTCTCGTCAACTGGTTCTAAAACGTAGTTGTCCCACCAACTGCGTTGAATATTACCGACCACTACCTCCAACTGGTAGACCTGGCAGGTATTTATGTGTTCATAACGATTGGCAGTAACCCCGTACAATTTGACCCACTGATGAGCGTGTAATTGCTCGCACTCATCCAGGGAAATTTTTTCGCTCACCATTACCTTCCTCCCAGTAAATTTCTTGGATCGAAAGGGGCTATTGCCAAGAGGATGGCAAGTGAGCCTAGGGTGTGTCGGCTAAGTCCAAAATCTGGGGTAGGGGCGAAGCATTTGGGCGACAATTTATGGATGAAATCTAAGATTTCCTGTCCGAATGCTTCACCCTTCCAGGCTTTGCAGGCAGATTCTAGCCGTATGAATGTGAGTGAATTGAAGAGTCCTCTTGTTTTTGTTTCTAATTCAACTTTCATAAACTTCTCCTGATTCAAAAAAAACTAGTCAATTTTTTGAATTTTGACTTGAAGCCCACGCACTGCCTTCTGTGGGCGAGTCGTACCATTGGTTTTTATAAATGTCACATTTTATAGAGGGCGATTTTACCAATATTTGGGTTTTACCACCCAGATGCCGATTTGAGTTATGAGATGTCAGAGGTTCAGATTCACGACTTCTTAGAGAAGTCGCGAATCTCGCCTTCACGAATCATTTAGGACTATATGACAATTATTTTCCCGAATGGTATCACCCTGACAGGCGGGTATACTTCACACAAACGACAACCCTATATCTCAAAGAAGCCTACTATCTATCTTCTAGAAATTACTAGTACTTTCATGTAGGCTTTACTGAAAAAATACAAATTGTATGTACAGAAAAACTTATCAATGTAAATAAGTCATTAACTGTAACTGTTATTTAACTGACTTTAAACGGTTTATCTAATGATATAAGCAGGTAAGAATTATTAAGTTTATTAAAATACTTAAAGCAACTTTACCTAGTTGAGCAACTCTTCAAACTAGATAATTACCTGATACGTTTGACTCATAATTTGAAGTTATAGTGTTTCCCAAGTTAGTAGAAGACTGAAGTTTACACAGGCTTTATAAACTGAACACTTCCAGTGGGCTTCCTCAACATCGGCTTTGAGGTTACAAACACAGCTTACTTTGAGTTAAAAAGGAACGAACTTCATCTGCCTTGAGAATGAAGCATCAATGATGTTATTTGCTGCGGACGCTGGTTGAGATTTAAAGTCAGCGATCGCATTCCCCATGATCAACCGCGCTCGCACTTCTGAGCCGAAGCGCGTTAGCCAAGCGGGGCCGCCAAGCAGAGAGCGAATTACCAGCAAAACTAGCGTCAGTCTTTGGGGAGCGTTGATTCATCAGCTCCCTCTTCCTCTTCTCCAGTCTCTTCTTGCAACCCCTCAAGCAGCGCCTCAAGTTCCCTTAATCCTTGCTTAGTCTTCTCAATCTGCGCTTCGTGATATGCCAACTGATCTCGCTGCTGTGCTATCAGTTGGCGCACAATTCCCCCAGTAATGGCCCTTCCTGGTCAAGAGCAATTAGTCCTCTCCCAATTCTCTCTAGTAACTCCGAGAGACTTACTCCCCTCGTTTGAGCCAGCGAATTCAACCCTTCATGTCCTGTCGGAGTCATAGCTATGGTCATTCGCTTGCTCTTGAGTTCGTCGTAAGTCTTGGGACTCTCCTTGGGCATTACTTTTATTCATGCAAATTCTCTACATAGCATACAAAATCTTGCGAATAATACCCAGTTCATAGTATATTAACTGCATTAAAGCAATTAACTGCAATTCATAATGCAGTTAATGCTGCCGGAAACAAAAAAAGCGGCTACCTGAAACGGCAACCGCTGAACTTATCTAAATTTAGTGATCTTAAGGATACGTCATGGCTTACCAACAAATCCAGTTAAGCGAGGATACTCTTCGTCCTTGGGCAATCGTGCGCTTGTTACCGAACGCTCAGTGCTACACAGTGGCACGTTTCTACAATCGGCCAGATGCACAGGATCATCGGCGGTTGTTGCATCGATGGATGCCTGCGGCAGAGTTTGAGATTGTCTTCGATGCGCCAGTAGGTACCAGGTAGGAGCAGGAGAACGTAAAAAAAAGACGCGCTCTGCAACTTTTTCTTAGCCCCCCTTACTAAGGGGGGTTGGGGGGATCTAAAGCTAACAGGACTTACGCAACACCTGAGTGTCATGCCGAACGAAACGTACTGTAGTGAAGCATCTTCAAGATTCTTCACTTCGCTATCGCTGGGTTCAGAATGACATAATTTCGTTAAATTGCATAAGTCCTGGCTAAGTTGCACAAACCTCGATCCCCCCTAGCCCCCCTTAAAAAGGGGGGAACAATCCATACAGTCACATATGGAGTGCATCAACCATGACTGCCCTATTTCGCCGCATCCAACCTTCCACGAAATTCCGCATTACTGTAAATACTATTGCCCGTTTCCTGAGAATTCCCAAGCAACGCATTGTGCGAGTGGAATGCTGGGAATACGTTATTTTCGTCCATCGCCTCGGCAGGGGAGGGCAATTCATCAGTTATCGGCAACTGCGAGAGTGGCAAAATGCCGTAGCTTGTCAGATTCAGAATTGCTCCACTTTGCAACAACTGTGTAACTTGTGGGAAGTCATTGAAC
>DATNPI010000020.1:0-16771 GCA_036703325.1 Coleofasciculaceae cyanobacterium | reverse complement strand
TTGACCGCTGTGGTCTTTAATAGCATCTGCACGCAAGCTAACCTGTATGACGCGATCGCTCTTGCTGCGGAGTTCTACCTCACCATTCCAGTAATTGCCTCTCATCAGGGAAGTGAATACTTTCTGTGCAACACCTGGATCAGCGTAGATTACCCGTGGGTCTCCAGCGGCGTTTAACTCATCCACCGTGTACTCTAACAAGTTAATAAATGCTGGATTGTGGTAAATAGACCTACCTGTTCGGTCAGCCATACCAATAGCATCGCTGCTGCTTTCAACCGCTTTGCTAATGCGGAGGAGGGCTTCTTCTGCTGCTTTTCGCTCGGTGATATCTGTGAGCATCCCCAATGCACCAACATATTGCCCAGCGTTGTCGAAGATGGGATTGCCGCAAACGAGCGTCCACAATTCGGAGCCATTCTTGCGGCGCAATTTAAAATCGAGTTGTTCGGCAATGCCTTGGCGACAACATTCTAGTTTGTCGGCAGCGATCGCTTGCTCTTGTGCATCCATGAACGCCAATAAAGGCATCCCGATCATTTCCTCAACCGTGTAGCCTAGCATTTGAGCCAGTTTGGGATTGGCAAAGGTCGTATTTCCTTCGGCATCCAGTATCCAAATTCCCTCGGCGGCTGTTTCAATTAAGCGACGATAACGCGCTTCACTTTCCCGTAATGCCTCCTCTGCCCGCTTGCGTTCGGTAATGTCAGTGGAGATGCCCCATACTGCATAAGGAACACCATTGGCATCACGTAGAGGAAACTTGATGGTGATATAGGTGTGTAGTTCATCGTTATCAGGGACAAGCTCTTCGAGTTTTACAGAAGTTCCAACTTTGAGCACCGTTTGGTTATTGGCAGCAAACGCATCAGCGATTTCATCGGGCCAAACGTCGTATATACTTTTGCCTACAAGTTGCTCATTGGTCATTGAGACAAGGTTTTCATACCCACGATTGACCAGCAAGTGTCTGTTGCGAGCATCTATTAGGTAAATAATCGCCGGAGAATTATCCATGAGCGCCTGTAGCTGCTCCTTGCTCTCCCGCAGTGCCTGTTCGGCTCGCACTCTCTCGCTGAGGTCAACGAACATAGCCATGCTGCCAATTACAGCACCGTTGCTATCAAACAGCGGGGCTGTCCAGAGGCTGACATCAATTAATGAACCATCTTTCCTCTGTCTGCGTACTTCTAGACCAGTCTGAGCTTCGCCCTGAAACTCCTTCTGGAGTTGTCTGCGAAACTCATTTTGTTCGTCTTCAGGAATAGTGAGGGGAATGCAACCCAGAACCTCTTGTTCGCTCCAGCCAAAAAGCCGCTCTGCCGCAGGGTTCCACATTGTCACCTTTTTCTCGCTATTGATGGCACCAATAGCGATGGGTGAAGCTTGAAGCAGTGTTTGCAGAGTTCGGTTGGTGGCTCGCAACGCCTCTTCAGCAGCGACGCGCTCCTTAATCTCGCTCTGTAATTTCTCGTTGATAGACCTGAGAAGCGCTGTACGCTCCTCAACTTTGATTTCTAGCTGTTCATTAGCCTTCTTCAGGGCTTCAATGCCCTTGGCTAAGTTTTCCAGCAATGCGTGCAAAAATTCTCGTTGTTTATGCAAAGCTTCTTGTGTCTGTTTGCGATCGGTGATGTCTTCAAACGTTCCAAGGATGCCGACTACGTTTCCTTTTGAATCATGGATGGGGACTTTGTTAGTGTCCACCCAAGCTTGTTTGCCATCGGCTTTGAGTACAGGTTCAACGATGTGATATTCGGGCGTATCCGTTTCCATCACACGGGCATCGCAGGAGCGGTAAAATTCTGTATCCTCTTTTTTCCAGGGCAAGTCGTAGTCTGTCTTGCCAACAATATTCTCTGGAGAGCCAACACCCGCTACTCCGGCGAAGTTGCAATTACAACCCAGCAAGACTGAATTTCTATCTTTCCAAAAGATGGATTGGGGAATGTTGTCCATCACTAGCTGTAGCATCTGCTGAGAGGAACGCAGCTTCTCCTCAAGGCTCCTCCGTTCAAAGATTTCAGCTTTCAGTTGGCAGTTAGCTAGTTCCAGTTGTGCCGGACTCAGGTTAGCTAGTACCTTAGGAATTATCGGCACCAGTATCACAGCCGTACAAGCAGATATTCCAGCGGTTACGGCTTTGATAAAACTAAAAGTCCAATAGATTGGATACCAAATCGCCCAGACTTCGATTAAATAGTTCGTACCACAGGAGAGGATAAAGGCTCCAACTAATAGGACTATTCCTTTGAAGGGTAAATCTTGTCGTCGTTGAAAAAAGTAGACAAGTGCAATAGAGATGGAGAAATAGGCAAAAAAAAATAGAGAATCTGAAGCAACATTTAACCACACTAACTCTGGCTTCCAGAGGTAACAATGTCTAGCTGTAATAAAGGAATTTGAAGTAAAAAAGCCTTGCAAAAATCCCAGCATAGATTCTCCTAAGTTTTATCGCTTACTCCTCGACTCGGTAATTTTACTTGTTAAAAATTCAGAGCCATTGAGACGCTATCCCTGTTCTTGAGCAAGGGTTGACTTTGAGCAAAACGGCTATTAACTAATCTTAATAAGCGGCCGTTTACGTAGGTTACCAGTTGAATATTTAATAGCAAATTTGCCTAGAATATACAAAAACTTCTGGCAATAACGAATCCGCAACTACACAAGCGAAGTTGGCTATCTAGAGTGATATGCGAGAGGAAAGAGGGGTAGACAAACTGGATTTGGTATTAAAGAGACAGCTTAAAGCAAGCTAACTTAGAAAAGTAGAATACTCCCGCATATTTACAATTTAATTTTTAGCTATATCGTGAAGAATTGCAGCAGTTTTTTACACTTTGAAACACAACTAATATTAGTTACTAAACAGTGAGAAATGTTTTTGTGTGGAAAATGTAACTAAAAAGGAATAGAAGTGAGAAGTTGGCAAATCAACTTTGTTCTGGAGTATTCCCAAACCGAGAGGTTTTTCACCAGGAAGAGTAAGGGGTGAGCTTCAAACCCCTCGACCCAGACACAAGATAGTCAAAAAAGACAAAAAAAGGAACTTACGGTTTGCTCATTTTTTCTGGGGTTAGAGAAATTGGCTTTCTCAGGTTGAAGCAGAAATTGATCTACTGGTACACAAAGGTGGCGCTAAGGAAGCATCCCGCAAGGGTCACCGCGCTCCTCCACCTCGGCATTCGTCCTCAGATAATCCCGCACCCAATCGCAACCAAATGCCAGTTCATTGAGATTGAGAATGCGATCCAAGTCCCATAGAATCACCGTACTGTCGTCACTTACTGAGGCCAGCGTCTTGCCATCCGGGTTAAAATCTACTCTCCAAACCGCAGTAGTATGCCCATAGAGGGCCTTGAGCAACGTACCGTCTCGTCTCCAGAGTTTGACGGTGTTATCGTCGCCTGCTGAAGTAATGAGTTTGCCATTCGAGCTAAAATCAACCGACCTCACTCCGGCAGTATGTCCGTCGAGGGTCTTTAACAATGTACCGTTCCGTCTCCAGAGTTTGATGGTGTTATCGATGCTGCTTGAAGCAAGCATCTCACCATCAGGACTGAAATCAACATCCCATACTCCAGCACTGTGACCTTTAAGAGTGGTCAGCAACGTTCCGTCTTTGTTCCAAAGTTTGATTGTGCCATCCAAACTCGCTGAGGCAATAATTTTCCCGTCAGGGCTGAAACTGATTCCTCTCACCGCCGCATTATGCCCCTTGAGGGTTCTTAGTAACGTTCCGTCTTTGTTCCAGAGTTTGATCGTGTTATCTTCAGCTGCCGAAGCAACAATTTCACTGTTGGGGCTGAAATTAAGTTCTCTAACTGCTGCGTTATGCCCTTTGAGGGTGGCTAGCAACATACCGTCGCTGACTCTCCATAGCTTGACGGTGTTATCAACGCTTGCCGAGGCGATCATCTTACCATCGGGGCTGAAAACAGCTCTCCAAACAATGCCAGTATGCCCCTTGAGAGTCCTCACTAAGGTTCTGTCCCGCCTCCAGAGTTTGATTGTCTTGTCCTCGCTTGCGGTAACCAGCAGAGATCCATCAGGACTAAAATCAACACTGTAAACCGCACTGCTATGTCCCCTGAGGGTCTTGAGCAAGGCATCGTTGGGTTTCCAAAGTCTGACCGTCCTGTCCCAGCTTGATGAGACGATTGTATTGCCATCGGGACTGAAATCAACATCCCATACAGCAGCGCCATGTCCGGAGACGATTCTCAGTAAAGTGCCGTCCCGCCTCCAACCTTTGAGCGTGCCGTCCATACTGGCAGAAGCGATCGTGTTTCCATCGGGGCTAAACGCAAGTCCCCTAACGCCAGAGGTTTGTCCCTTGAAGCTCATTAGCAGGGTGCCATCGGCTTTCCACAACTTGATATCGTCACCTCCAGTGGCGATCGTCGTTCCGTCAGGACTAAACGCAACTCCCCCTACCGCAGCAGTATGTCCCTTGAGTGTTATTAGTGAGGTGTCATCGATTTTCCAGAGCTTGACGGTGTTGTCATCACTCGCCGAGGCAATGGTTTTCCCATCAGGGCTAAATGCGATGCTCAATATTCCAGCGCTATGTCCCTTGAATGTTCTTAGCAACTGACCATCACTGCTTCTCCAGAGTTTGACCGTCTTATCCCAACTCCCTGAAGCAATGGTTCTGCCGTCGGGGCTGAAGGCAACTGCTGCAACTGTAGAGTCGTGACCGTTTAGGGTTTTTAGCAACGTGCCATCCGGTTTCCAAAGTTTGACGGTTCGATCGCGACTGGCTGAGGCAAGTGTTGCCCCATCAGGGCTAAACATCACATCCCACACTCCAGCCGTATGTCCTTTGAGGTCAGCAAGCAGAGTACCGTCTGATTTCCAAAGTTTGACGGTATTATCGTCACTGGCTGAGGCGATTGTCTGACCGTCTGGACTGAAATCAACTCCCCAAACGGCTGCTTTGTGTCCTGAGAGTTGGTTGGATTCAACTGCTCCATAAATGCCTTGCAGCAGCACCTTTTTAACCTGCTTCTCGGTTTGGGCGTCTGTGCTGCCTAATTGTTGTAGTCTTTGCCTTGCCTTGATCGCAGATACCAGGGCATCCAGGCTTCGCTGTGAGGCAAAGAAGGCTTCAGACGAGGTAGCGATCGCTTTCACTTCATTGAGTGCAGCTTTTCGATACTGCAACAAAGCCGTCAACCCTAGCAGTAGTGAAATCACAAAGCCAACACTCAGCAGGGAGAGTAGAAATCGTTGTCGTTTGGCACTTTGCTTCTCCTGCAAAAGCCGTGCTTCCACTTCCTTGAGTCGCTCGGCGTCCAAGCGCGATCGCATTTCTTGCCGATCCAATTCTTGAGAGACACTCAGGAAGTGATAATCCAGGTTACTCAGGTTTTTGCCCTCTGCCCAGTCGAGAACTTCCTGCAACGCCTGTCCCCGCAATAGCCGCGAGTCATCCTGTTGCCCTGAAGCAACCCAAGCCTCTAATGCTCCAGCATAGGGACGTAGGCTTGCCAATTGCTGCTTCACCCAGGCTAGATTGAACACAGCTTGATAAATGGGATTTTTTACCCTCAGTTGCCCCTGCTGTTTCTTCACCAAACCAGACAGCAACAGCTCGATTTGCTCGGGGCTATTATTTACAGGAATTCCACAAGGGAGTTGGGGTGGAGCGTCTAGAATTTGCTGATAGAGTCCAAGCAAGCGACCGATTCGTTTTTCGTCTCTCAGGAGGCGATCGCGGATGGTTCGGAAATGCTCCGGTTCGTCGTTAGCTTCCCAGTTTTGGATAAGGCGCGATCGTACTACCTGCTCAACAAAGGAGGGGGTGGAGAGTGGGGAAGACGCGGAGAGTCTTTCTCTATTCACCGCGTCCCCGTTTCCTCCTGTCCCCGCGTCCTCTTCTCCTTGCCCCCTACTCTCCACCTCCCGCACAACCAGTTGACAAAGTTTTTGTGTCAAAAATGGCTGTCCGTTTGTCCAAGCCAAAATTTCCTTCAAAACTGCTTTGGGATTGTTAAAGCATTTCGCTAAACCCCCAAGCAATGGCATTGCCTCAGCGTCTTTGAATCCCTCTAGCTCAATGGCGCGTCCGATATTAAATGGCGTCCGCGTCTTGTCTGCAATTAACTCTGATGGCGTTGCCACTCCTAGCAGAGCAAAGCTGAGCCGTTGATAGACGGGTTGCTCTACCCGCTTGTTATAGCAGCCACGAATCAAGGCAAAGAAATCATTCGCCGAAAACTCCAGACTCAAAACACTGTCAATCTCATCGATGAAAATGACGATGGGTTGCTCAACCTGAACTAACAGTACTGTCCGTAGAAACTCATTCAGGCGATTGGGTAAGGAAAGGTGAGTGTATTCTTTCCACCAAGCGCCTAAATTTACGTTGAGCTGAAAACTGATGATTAAGGAATTGAGTAGCGAAGCGTACCACTGCTCTGGCGTTACATCCTCAATGCCAATGATAGTAATGTCAATTACACCACAGCGAATCCCAGCTGCCTGTAGTCGATGCATCGTCTGCACCCGCAGGCTGGACTTACCCATCTGACGGGAATTGAACACATAGCAAAACTCCCCGCTAAGTAGCGCTTGGTATAAGTCGTCATCAGCCCGCCGCTTGACATAGGTAGGTGCATCGGCAGGAAGGCTACCGCCAACCTGATAATGATGGGCTGGACTCTGGGATATGAATGCCATTTTGGAATCACTCAGTTGCCAGAACTTGAGTAAAGTACTGCCGATAAAGCTTGCAGCTAGGAACGGCGTGATTGTCTTGCAGTTGTATCAAGCCCTGACTATGTAGTTTAAAGGCAAGAATCGGATTCAGTTCAACTGGAGTCGCTGAGAGGACAACTTGTTTTAAGGCTGCAACCAGTTCTGGATATTGTTGCAACTGCCCCAATTGGTGCCACAAGTGACTACTGTAAATGCCATTAGCGGCAGTTGCCGTTTGCCTGAGTTGCTCCAGTGTCCCATTCTGCTGTTGGAGGTGGAACAGAGCTAACTGAACCAGATAAGGCTTGCCACCAACCAACTCCATTAGTTGTTGAGCGCACTCTCGGGCGTTATCCAGTCCGTACCGCCCAGCTAAATCCTGCACCTGCTCTAAGCTAAACCTGGGCAACTCAATTAACACACCTGCATTAAAGGGAGAATGGTTGATATTTAGAGGTAGATAGACTTCTGTTGCATACACCACCACTAATCTCAGCTTCTGCCAAAGCTTACTCCGTTCATCCCCATACCTCGCCTGCTCGTACCAAGCGCGTAGCATTCGGAGGAAATTGGCAGCGATTGAGGAGTGATCAAACAAAAGATCTACTCTGTCTAGCGCCAAGACAATTGGATGCTCAGTTCTTGTTAGCAGATAACTCTCAAAATAGTTGGTACAGTTATAGCTAGCGCCGAATAGGTCATTCCAATACGTCTCGAATTGATTTGGCAGTTGCAAGTTCTGTGCGACAACGGCACAAAACCATTGCAAAAATCGGCTCGACTCTGTGAGAACACTTTCATCTATAAGTTGCAGATTGAGGATTATGGTATGAAACTGGTGCTGCCTCACCTGCGCTAGCACTCGTGCTAGGAGAGAAGTTTTTCCCATCTGAGACGCTGCTTTAATTCGCACCAATGCTCCTGGCTGCAAAGTCGCTTCGTAGCAGAGGGACTCAGTGGGAGGACGATACACGTAGAAGGGGGAGTCGAGAGGTAACTGTCCATCCAGAGGCATTGGCAGCTGATTAGGAATCCTCCCTGTATCTGTAGTTGGTATCCTTAGAGGCGTCCACTGATTCGCCACGCGTTGTAAGATCAGGGCCCGAAAATTTTTCTTGGTTACTTTCTCATTAAGTGCTTCTGAGAGAACCTGCCAAAGCTGGAAGCCTGCTGTACGAATATAGTCATAACCATATCCTGACTCTAAAGCAATTTCTTCGTAGCCTTTACCCTCCCAAGCCTTTTGAAAAACTAATATCCTAACGGAATTTAAGGCACCCGGAGGTAATATTCTGTACAAATTTTCTAAAGCCTCTTCAACCCTCATTTTTTTATTTAATCCGTACTCTCTCAGCGTTACTATTTAGCTTCAAAGTTCGCTTATCAAAGTTCTCGATTTAAAACACACTTCTTTTTCCCCTTCTTGGTAAATTACTTTTTTATTCCTTTTACATGACGTCCTCCTCACTCAAGCCAATGAATTGCTACTTAATGAACACAGGCACGTAAGCCAAGATTATCTACAATTCCTATCATGGCAATTTACTGACGGTGCTGTAGGGTATCACAGGATACAGACAGACAGAAGCTATACTCCAGCAACAGGTGGAGTGAGAGTAATTGCTCAGAACGTTTTTCAGGCGGTTCAGGGTTGCCAACTCATGCGTAATCTTCAAGAAACTCCAGCAGCATATATAGGGAAAGGCATGAGAACATCCATTGGAGCAGCACGGATATTGCTAGTTGAGGATAACGAAACGAATCGGCAGAATTTTGAAGAATTTCTGGATTTTTGGGGATACCAGGTTTTCAGTATGGCGAATGGTTCTAGTTTGTTTCAGGCTTTGGCTGACTTCCAGCCGCACCTGATTTGGCTAGATTTGAAGTTACCAGATGTTGATGGCTACACCTTACTCGAACAACTGCAACAAAGTTCACATTGGCAGCACATCCCTGTTATTATCGTCTCCGCGTTGGCTTCTAAAGCTGACCAGAAACGCGCTCGAAGCCTGGGGGCAATTCAGTACTTGGTCAAACCAACGAACCTGGATGATTTGCAACAAGCAATTCAAGAAGGAATAGCACTGACTCAGGCGGTAACCTCTTAGCCAACCACGAGCGTGACTTAGCACCCAAACAATCCACTTGGCAAGATGAAGCATCAAAGCCCCGATTTCTAATCGCCTGAGATCGATGCAAGATCTCAGGTCAAGCAACCTGAGTTTTCCAGAGACTTATTAATATCAAAACCAGAGATTTTCTGTAACGACAGATACAAATTATTGACTTACCTTGATGAATGAAAGGTTGTGAAACACCAACAGCCTTTTACAGAAATCACTTACATAGAAGGATTAAGAGGTAAGCGATGAACTCCACGAAACTAGTCGTTAAACGGGCAAAAGCTATTGTTGCACTTGCGGTAACTCTGATGTCCACTACAGCCATGTCTACCCCAGCTTTTGCTGGGGATAACAAAGTCTACTCAGGGAGTATGTGTGATGTCCAAACTCCAGCTTCTAATAATCGAATCAGTCGGGCTGGCGGTGTGGCACTTAATAACGGCACTTCTCAGGTGACTGTACATTGTCCCGTTGTTCGAGACAACACCTCAGGTCATGAAAATGGCATTGGCCCTATTGCCGTAGTTCACGTATTCAACAATAACCCTAACAGCGTCAACATTACTTGCAGCCTTCGGGCTTACAAACCGGGCGGAGATACTTCCTTTAACTCTCGGAGTTTAACGCAATCGGTTACTGGCGGAAGCCCTGGCACTCCTGGGAAGTTCATGTTTAACTTCAACACTCCAGTGCAACAAACTCCTAATGGCGCTTACGAGGTTACCTGTAATCTTCCAGCAGGTACGGCGGTTGCTAGTTACTCTGTTCCTGAGTAATTGGCATTGGCATAAATCTTGCAGTTGATTTCAACTTGAGATTACCAACCATGAAACACCAGTATTTCGCAATCCGTCTAGTCGCTGTTTCCACAGACGACCTGTCATTCAGAGTCGCTAATCAAACCATTCAACTTTATCAACTAGGAGGCTAAAAATTATGAAACGCCAATTATTGGCGATCGCCCTACTGGCTGCATCAGCATTGACGGTTTGTGCAGAACAAATGCTTGCATCCGCGCAACAGTTCACCATCAGCCAAGCTGGAAACACTAATTCAACGAAAACGATTGAAGTCAAGGTTGATCGGGCTGATACATCACCGGGCTTTGTTTTTGATCCCGGTAGCACGCTCGAAGCTCGTCCGGAGATGATGCTCAGAGTGTTTGTGGATGGAGAGCGAATTGCTCAAGCGTTCGGACCTGAGAACCAGTCATCAGTTAGCTTCAACCTCAAAGCGGGTGGTAGAAGTACCAAATCTCTCGTTCCGGTTCGAGTTGAACTGTATGACAAAGACAATACAACCCAGGAGGCGATCGACATCAATCCCTTGCAAGGGTTTACCATTCTGAACCTGCAATACAACCCAGCCACAGGTAACATCCTCAACGAGCAAGGCAACAAGATTGCTCAAAGCGGTCAATTCTTCGACATGGAAGGTCTTGCCCCTCAAAAGAACGCCACTATCCGGCTCAGCATTACGCATCGGTAAGCGTCTACAAGCGGTAATTGAGTAGACAGCACTCACTCAGTTACCGCATTGGGTGTGGTGAGTGAGGCTCTGGAAACAACTTGGACTACTTAAACTTTTGAGTACGCAAAAGTCTAACAACTCAAACTTTTAACTGGATAATCTGTATCCCATTCCCTTGCTAACAATAGCAGTGCTTCGGCTCCAAGGTAGTTAAGGTACGGTGTCTTGATATTAAGTAGGTGATTAAGCTGTTTTCACTTTATTTGCCTGCACCTACTTAGTACGTGTTCAACTGTCCCAATTTAACCCTGAATGGGACACTCGCCAGGGTTTGCGTATCAAGCGAACATTTTCTAAAGCCGAGACTGAAGATCCAATTACTAAGTTGATACTCCCACGGCTCCACTACGTTAAAGCCGTGGGATTCTTGCGTCTAGGTTTAGGTAAAATCTATCCAACGGCAGTTGGGGTTTTACTGAGATGGAGTTTGAACAGGCTCTCGAAGTGACCGATGCAGTAGTGTTTGCTCAAGTTTGCAGACACTTAAGCGATGTAGAAATCGCTATTCTCAGAGGAACTTGGCAAAAGCAAACCTATGAGCAGATTGCCGAAGCGTCAGGCTATTCGATCAGCTACCTCACCCGTGATATCGGGCCTAAACTCTGGAAGCTTCTAAGTCAGGCTCTTGGAGAAGCAATCAGTAAAAGTAACTTTCGGGCAGCACTGGAGCAGCAGTGGAGTAGGGGAGAGGGGGAGCAAGGGAGAGGGGGAGAATTCCCAATCCAAAATCCAAGTTGGGCTGGAAGCGCACCAAAGGTGCGACCAAAAATCCCAAATCGAACTGACTGGGGAGGAGTAGTGGATGTCAGCTTCTTCTACGGACGCACCCAAGAACTGAACACCTTAAAACAGTGGATTTTGCAGCATCACTGTCGGATTGTGGGGCTGTTGGGTATGGGCGGGATTGGCAAAACCTCTTTATCTGTAAAGCTGGCACAGGACATCCAAGAGGAATTTGAGGTTTTGATTTGGCGAAGTCTCCGCAACGCCCCATCCTTGGAAACCCTTCTGGGCGACTTAATACCGTTTCTGTCTGATCAACAGGACACGCAAGCTGAACTAGGACGATTGGTGTATTGGCTACGTGCTTCTCGTTGCTTGCTGATTTTGGACAATGTGGAAACCATCTTGCAGGCAGGCAATCATGCCGGACAGTATCGCCCTGGCTATGAGAACTATGCAGACTTATTTAGGGTTGTCGGGGAAACAGGCCATCAAAGCTGCCTTATCCTGACCAGTCGGGAAAAGCCAGCCGAAATTGCTGCCCTAGAAGGAATTGAACCCGTACACTCGCTGCAACTGGCTGGTTCCCCAGAGGCAGCAGAGGCTCTGATTCAGGCGAAAGGACTATTAGGGACAGCTGTTCAGAAGCATCAGTTAGGTGATCGCTATGGCAACAATCCCTTGGCGTTGAAGATTGTTGCCACTTCAATCCAAGACCTTTTCGACGGTGAGATTGGGCAATTCCTGGAGCAGAACACCATAATTTTCAACAGCATCCGTCGCCTATTGGAGCAACAGTTTGAACGTCTCTCCCAACTGGAGCAAACCATCATGTACTGGTTAGCCATTAATCGGGAGTGGACAACGATCGCAACACTGGCAGAGGATATGGTGTCTCCGGTTCCACGGGCAAGGCTGTTGGAGGCCTTGGAATGGTTGAGTTGGCGAAGTCTAATTGAAAAGCGATCGGGCAGTTACACCCAGCAGCCTGTAGTGATGGAGTATGTGACTGACCAATTAGTTGAGAAGATTGCTACAGAGTTGGTCACCAAAAAACTGTCCCTGTTTGTTAACCATGCGCTGACCAAAACTACGGTCAAAGACTATGTCAGGGATACTCAAATCAGATTTATGTTAGAACCTATTGCTGACAAACTCAGGGCGGTTTTGGGTTCCCCTCAAGCTGTGGAACGACAGATCCAAAACGTTCTTGAATGGCTCAGAAGTGAGTCAGTATCAGCATCGTCCAGTTACGCTAGTGGCAACCTGATCAATCTCTGCTGTTCCCTGCAAGTTGACTTAACAGGTTATGACTTTTCTCACCTGAGTATCTGGCACGCCTATCTCCAGCGGGTGAATTTGCATCAAGTTAATTTCGCCTACGCTGATTTAGCCAAGTCAGTCTTTACCCAGACCCTGGACAGTGTTTTGTCAGTTGCATTTAGCCCGGATGGAAGACTTTTAGCTTCGGGGGATGCTGGTGGACAAGTTCATGTATGGCAAGTCGCAGATGGCAAACTACTTTTCACTGGTAAAGAACATACCACCTGGGTGCGATCGGTTGCTTTTAGTCCAGATAGTCAAACCCTTGCCAGTGGTAGCTATGACCAAACCGTGAAGTTATGGGATGTGAGTACGGGGCAGTGCTGGCAAACGTTGCAGGGGGATAGTGGGTGGGTCGCATCTGTTGTCTTTGTACCACAAAGCGGCATGAACAACAGGGATGAATTACTCCTGGCTAGCGGTAGTGTTGACCAAGCAGTACGGTTCTGGAAGATTAGTCGCACTGGAGATAAGGTTACTTCGCTTTTGCTCAAAACGTTACAAGGAGATGCGGGCTGGGTAGAGTCTGTCGCCTTTGCTCCGCAATCCGATGCGAATAGTTCGGATTGTCAACTTATTGCAACTAGTGGCAGCTACAACCCAACCATACGTCTGTGGAATATCAATACAGGAGAATGCTGCCGGGAGTTGCAGGGACACGAACATGGAGTGAAATCCGTTGCTTTTAGCCCAGATGGTCAAATCCTCGCTAGTGGTAGTGATGACCAAACTGTGCGACTGTGGGATGTTCGTACAGGTGAGTGCCTGCGAGTGTTACAGGGTCACATCGGTTTGGTCTGGTCAGTGTCGTTTAGCCCAGAGGACAGCCAAACGCTTGCCAGTAGCGGCGAAGATGGAACCGTGAGGTTGTGGCAGGTTAGCACCGGACGATGTTTGAAGGTTTTGCACGGTCACGCCAGTCGGGTTTGGTCTGTTGCCTTTAGTCCGGATGGTGACACACTAGCCAGTGGCAGCTACGACCAAACAGTACGGCTATGGGATGTTTCTGTGCAAGAAGCGTTGCAAGAATCGATGCCACAGGGTTTACGCACGGGTCAACCTCTTAAAACTTTGCATGGATACGGTAATGGAGTGAGAGCGATCGCGTTTACTCCGGATGGACAGATGCTGGCTAGTGGCAGCGATGATCACATCGTCCGACTGTGGGATGCTCAAACGGGTGAGTGCCGTAGAACATTACACGGACACACAAGTCCGGTATGGACACTCAACTTCAATTCTCAAGGAACAATCCTTGCCAGTAGCGGTGAAGATAGGTCAGTAAGGATATGGGATGTTCGCACAGGTGAGTGTTGCCAAATATTGCAAGGGCATACTGGCTGGGTCTGGTCTTTGGGTTTCAGTCCGTCAGGGGTAGCCTACTCTCAAGCGTTTCCGTCTAATACCGCTGATGTACTGGAATCAGGAGAGATTCTCGCCAGTGGTAGCGAAGATACAACCATAAGGTTGTGGAATATCACAACAGGTCAGTGTTTGAAAACATTGCAGGGACATACAAGCTGGGTCAAGTCCCTAGGGTTTAGTCCAAATGGTCAACTTCTCGCCAGTGGCAGCTACGACCAGACCGTAAAATTGTGGGATGCTCTAACGGGTGAGTGCTTGAGAACTTTGGAGGGACACACGAATCGAGTTTGGGCGATCGCGTTCAACACTCAGGGAACACTCCTGGCAAGTGGCGGTGAGGATAATCTCGTGAAATTATGGGACGTTAAAACTGGACAATGCCTGAGAACGTTACAGGGCCACACCAATTGGATTCGCTCATTGGCTTTTAGCCCTCAGGGAACTACCCTTGCTACTACTGGTGATGATCGAACAGTGCGGTTGTGGGAGGTTAGCAGCGGACAATGTCTCAAAACATTAAAAGGTCACACAAGCTGGATTGAGTCAGTTGTCTACAGTCCTGGAACGGACAATATGAAGGATTCAGGTTGTGCAATTCTCGCCACTTGTGGTCAAGATGAGGCGATCGCACTTTGGGATGTTCAGACAGGCGATCGCATCAAAGTGTTGAGAGCACCGAGACCCTACGAGAAGCTGAACATCACTGGGATCAAGAGTTTAACAGAGGCGCAGAAGGCAACCTTAAAGGCTTTGGGAGCTGTAGAAAATTTAGCCTGAGTCGGAATTAGAGGTTCTCGAACTGATACTAATTTCAATAGATATTACATTGAATTTTGGGTAGGGGCTTTTCGGCCTTGCGCCCCTACAAATGATAGTTCAAAGGTAAATTTGGGTAAGTCCTGTCTTCATTGAGTGTACAGACATACAGAATTGGTATGAGAACTTAAAATTGTCTCTATCTATTCATAAAGTTCCGCCAGAGCTAGGTAGAATCTGGCAATAGCGGTTGCGCTGGGCGTGAGAAATGGATTTTGAGCAGGCTTTGGAAGTAGCCAATGCAGCAGTGTCTACCAAGATTGGTAGACACCTGGGTGATGTGGAAACGGCAATTCTAAGGGGAGCTTGGCAAGACCAAACCTATGAGCAAATCGCAGAGACTTCCGGCTATTCTGTAAGCTACCTGACACGGGATATCGGTCCCAAACTCTGGAAACTGCTGAGTCAGGCTTTGGGGGAACCTGTTAGTAAAACTAACTTTCAGGCGGCACTGGAACGGCAATGGCATAAGGAAGATAGGGAGAGGGGGAGCAAGGGAGAGGGGGAACAAGGGAGAGGGGGAACAAGGGAGAGGGGAAGACTTTTCAATCCAAAATTCAAGTTGCGCTGGAAGCGCACCAAAGGTGCGACCCAAAATCCCAAATCGAACAGACTGGGGAGAATCGGCTGATGTTAGCCTGTTTTACGGACGCACAGAAGAACTGGCAACCCTACAACAATGGATTCGAGCTGACTGCTGCCGCTTAGTAGCCCTGTTAGGCATGGGCGGCATTGGTAAAACGTCTCTGGTTGTGAAGCTGGCGCAGCAAATCCAAGATGAATTTCAGGGTGTGATTTGGCGAAGTCTGCGTAACGCTCCACCCTTCACAACACTGTTAGGTGATTTAGTGTCTTTTGTCTCTGAGCAACAGGATACGGAAGCCAAACCGGAGCGATTGATGTACTGGCTACGTGCCTCGCGTTGCTTGCTAATTTTGGACAACGTGGAGACTATCTTACAGGCAGGTGATTGGGCAGGACAATATCGCCCTGGTTATGAAGGGTATGGTGAGCTGTTTAAGGCAATTGGTGAAATGGCTCACCAGAGTTGTCTAATTCTCACGAGTCGGGAAAAACCAGCCGAGATTGCTACCCTGGAAGGCATCGAACTATCGGTGCGCTCTTTGCGGTTGAGTGGTTCGCTGGAAGCAGCACAGGCTTTAATCCAAACGAAGGGATTGTTGGGTTCAGAAACCGAGAAGCAACAGCTATGTCAGCTTTACGGCTGCAATCCCCTGGCTCTCAAGATTGTTGGCACATCGATTCAGGACTTGTTTGACGGCGAGATTGGAGCCTTTATCGAGCAGAACGCAACAGTTTTTAGTGGGATTCACAGACTCCTCGACCAACAGTATGAGCGTTGTTCTCCTCTGGAGAAGACCATCATGCACTGGTTGGCAATCAATCGAGAGTGGACGACTATTTCAGAGCTAGCCGCAGATATTGTGCCTCCAGTTTCCCGTGCAGACTTATTAGAAGCATTGGAGTCTCTTTGCTGGCGAAGTCTCATTGAGAAGCGATCGGGTCGCTACACCCAACAGCCTGTAGTGATGGAATATGTAATCAACAACATAACTAGGAAAGTTTGCCAAGAGGTTCTTGCTCAGGAAATCTCAATCTTAAATAGCCATGCTCTACTCAAAGCTCAGGGAAAAGACTATGTCAACGATGCCCAAATTGACCAAATTCTAAAACCAATTCTCGACGGTCTAGTCAATGCACTAGGTAGTCAGGGAAATGTAGAACAACAACTCACTCAACTCCTGTCAAAGCTTCAGAATCAACCGTTACTGGAACCTGGCTATGCAGGTGGAAATATCCTCAATCTACTGTGTCAACTTCAAACAGATTTAAGGGGCTATGATTTATCCCGTTTAACCCTATGGCAGGCTGACCTACGAGATGTGAATTTGTATCAGGTCAATTTCGCCCATTCCGATTTAGCTAAATCTGTTTTCACTGTAACCTTAGCGATTCCCTTGACAGTGAAATTTAGCCCAGATGGAGAGTTCTTCGCTACGGGTGATATTGATGGTGAGGTTCGCCTCTGGCAAGTTGCAGATGGGAAAAATCTACTGACGTTTACAGGTCACAGTAGTTGGGTTTGGTCTGTGGCGTTTAGCCCGGATGGCAAGACTTTAGCGAGTGGTAGTGATGACCGGACGGTGAAGCTTTGGGATTTAAACACT
>DATNPI010000736.1:0-7358 GCA_036703325.1 Coleofasciculaceae cyanobacterium | reverse complement strand
CGGTAAATCTCTGATTAAATGGAAGCGATTTTGATGAAGACGGTGGCTGCTTTGATTACAACGGGGACAATTGGCTGTTTTTGATGAAGCTCTTACTAATAAGATTAATGTTTCTTTTGTCTGCTTGCTATCTTCTACTATCTTCTACTATGACTCCAGGCAGGTTCAGTATTTGAGTCATCAATCTTTTCCTGCTTGTCTTCTACTTTTCTGATAGTTGCTGATAGTTTAGCATACTAAGTACGCAAGAACCGAAAATCTTGGGGTATCCAGAGGGGTTTCCCCTTTGGCAAGCTGGCGGGGCGACTAACTTTAAACGTAGCAAAAAATGTAACTCCCCCGCCTTTGCTTGCTCCTAAGAGGAGGCAAGAGCTACTGAGAAGATGTATCTTGAGTTTCAGCCAGACCCAAAACAGCGTTTTTCAGGCTGAAACTGAGCAGACGGAAGAGTTTTTGAAGAAAAAATAGCGCTCCGGAGGAAATTATAAGGATAAAACAAGGGCAATTCCCGAAAAAATCCAGAAGTTTTTGATTCAACTCAACTAACTTTTTTCGCCCTTAATTAATACAAATTCTCATTAAGAAGAGAAAACTCGCAGGGTGCGATGTGATTTTTGGAGAAATTTCTTGTGCAATCCTTATGTTTTCCTTGCACTATCCTTGAATTAGGCAGACGTTCATTTTGAGACAATTGATGCTTTATGAAGCAACAGTTAGATATTAAGTTTCGATTCCAACCTTTGCGTTCAAGTCCTGATGGAATATTACTCGACTACATTAAGAACCGCCAAGAGCTGGATTCCATTTCTAACGAGATGGTACTCAAGGCACTCAGGGCTTATTGGTTGGCTGACGCTTATCAGGATTGTGGTGCCAAAAAAGGTCAGCAACTAAAAAAGCTGGCTATCAATATGATTTTTGCGCTCTTCAGAACACGCCAACTATCTGAGAACCGTTTTTGGGATTGAACGTATTCAACCTGTGTACCAAGTTCCACCCTTGGAGTCAGCTCCAGTTTCTCAGGCTGTGCCCCAAAAGGAGGAAGAGGAGGAACAAGAGGAACAAGAGGAAGAAGCTCACCCTTGGAACTCCATACCTCGGTTTGATGCAGGCGGCTTGTAGATGGATAAATGGATGCCCTCCTCTTGCTTCGGAAAGAAGAGGTGACAAGTAGCATCCATCTATTAGTTCAGTCCTGGGTCGTCTTTTTCGGGTTCTATTGTGCTGCCATCGACGCGGGTTGGGAGTGAACAAGAGACTTCACTCAATAGCAAAGATTCTGCCCCCTCACACATGATGACTAGAAGTGAGTCGGCTAGGTCTTCTGTTAGTCCTGCTGCCATGAGATGAGCTTTTTCTACATTAAGTGGAGTGCTGCCACTGAGTTCTGGGAAAATGTTCAGGCGGGTGTAGGCTGTTTTCGACTTGAGGGCGACGATGAAGATAGCTCCCAACATGGCTGATATTTGTTCGGGCTGTAGGTTTTGAGCCGCGGCCACCTCGGTATGTGTAATCTCCGACCGGAAGAAGCGTTCTATCAGGTTCTGAAACATCTTATCGGCGAAAAATTCGGTGTCAAGGGCGAGTGTCACAAGCATCAAAAGTTTTCTCTCGGAATCTGGGGCGGGATGAAGGCATTGAATTGCCAGAAGAACGGGTAATAAAAAACCCCGACCACGCAGCGTACATCACCGACTATCGGGGTTTTGAGGTTATAAGCCATGTTCTACAGACATTCTTTAGCCCCATCCCTCGATGAGCCTAGGAAATTCCGAAAAGGTCGGCTGAAGTTTTGTTAAGAGTTAAAACACTACGAAGTAGCCTTGCTCCAAAGAGCATGAGCCTGCCCTAAGAAACGCTTATGAATCTCTGTTGGTGGTCGATGACGCCTGCCTGCGACAAACCAACGGTCTACAGTGTCAAGCGAACAATGACAAAGACGCGCTAGTTCTGCCCGTGAAAGCTGCCAATAACCCAAAAACTCATCTAGCTCAATCAGCTTGCTATCAAGCCTCTCCCACATCTGCCAGCACTGAGGGGTAGGCGATCGCTGCTGAGAAAAAACCTCATCCCTAACCGACTTTTTCGGTTCGTTTGATGAAATCATAAATTAGCCTCTCTGTTGCTTGTATCAACGGTTGAGGTTAGCTTCCGGCTGTTGTGACTAGCTTCAGTCGGAGGCGATACCTATGTATACTCGTCCGCACAGAGGTAAGATAGCACTGCACGGACAGAAATGGGAAGACCCAAAAAAGATAAGACAGAAGACGACAGACTAGAAATCAGAATTTCCAGTGACGCCAAGGAAAAACTTCAAGCCTATGCAGAGGAAAAAGGCACAACCAAGTCAGAAATTCTACGAGAACACATCGACTCACTGCCCGACCCCAGAGACAAGAGGAAGTAAGATAGCAGTATTCATGCCCTGGTTTGGTGAAGCAAACACCTCCCCAGGACTTCTACCCCACGTACAGGAACTACGCAAGGAGCATCACTATGATAATTTCACATCGGGTCATACTCGCCACATTTCTAGACCCACCGAGTTTTAAGCTAGACAAAGAACATTACCCGGTTGCAACTCCATCTGCATAGGGGTCACTTTGTCTAGAGATGTGCCATCACATGCTGGAAATTCCAAGTTTTGGCGTCATGAGTCCTTTTACTGATTTTTTAAAACACTGAAACCTTTATATAGAGATGAATACCCCTTCTGAGAAATAGCAACGCCAACGACGGAAGCGGCTCGTACCGCAAAAAGCCCAAAAAAAACGGCTGAATTCCTCTGCCCTGCTTTAACGAACGCTTTCCAGGCGCTCACAGGACAATGGCATCCAACCAAGGTCCAAACAAAAAACAATAAAAAATATACACCTCAATACTAACCAGTAAACAGCCAGGAAAGAGAGTGTACACCCTAAAGAGCAGAACAGCAGAGGGACGCCGAGTTAACCCCTAACCCAACGTCCCACAGTGCAAAAAATATTTATCCGGTTTCATCCTGTATTACAACTTTATCACATAACTCTCCAGCTAAGAAGAGAGTTAGCCAGAGGAGACGCAGCAAAACTCAACAGCTTACCTTCTCTTACCTTCTCTTCATCGTCACAATCCCAGAACGAAGGGGGTGTAAAATGAACAGACCCCCTCATATCGAAGAGCGCCACAGGTCTGAATGGAACGCAAGCGCTATCGCTCCGGAAATCACTACCCTCAACTTGGTTTCTCTTTCAAAGCAAGCTCCTTACGAATATTTATTTTATTCAGACTCAATTAAGCGCCTCAATACAGGACGCCTCCCCACCTGGATTCTCAAGAAATACTCCCACATTGAGCTTGGGGGATGGTGGTCATCTGGGATTGACCCCATTACTGGAGAGGATGAACTCTGGGGATGTTTCAAAGCTGACCATCCAAGACTCGACCCCACAAAAGGAAAATATCTTCGGTACGAGCATCCCCTAAAAGCCGTCGCCACACTATTCGCTTTAAGGGTTTCTCTCAACATCTGGCAGAAAGTAAGCTTGCGCTACAGCGTACCCATGCCGGATGACGTTGTTGTCGATGCCAAAGGAGAATCGCTGGGCTTTTGGGCTTGGGTTATCGCCAATCCCAAGGTATCCGTTATTCTTACCGAGGGCGTCAAGAAAGCAGCAGCTCTATTATCTCAGGGCTTTGCCGCAATTGGCTTACCAGGCATCTGGGGAGGCTACCGTAAATTAAGTGGTAATCCTTGCCTACTTCCTCAGTTGGACGTTTTCGCCAACGACGGCAGACAGTTTTACTTTGCCTTTGACCAAGATGAAAAACAAAAAACCCGATTAGCCAACTCTAAAGCACTAGGGTGTACAGCCAGACTCCTACAAAATAAGGGCATTCCTGTTTCGATTATCCAATGGGACCCTCGGATTAAAGGCTGCGACGATTTAATTGTTGCTAAAGGTGCCCATCACTTTGTTGAGTGCTACGAAAAAGCTCTAACATTTGAAGATTGGCAAGCTGACCGACTCAAGGAGCTAACCTATAAACCCGCTCTCCGGCTCGACAGTCGCACTAAGTACATTGAAGATTTTGCCCCGCCGCCTTCTGCCAAGCTGATTTGCCTCAAGGCTCCCAAGGGGTCAGGCAAAACTGAGCAGTTGGTTAATGTTTGTGCCATCGCTCAAAGCCAGGGTCAGCGAGTTCTCGTTCTCACCCATCGCCAGCAGTTAGGGCAAGCCTTATGCTCAAGGTTCGGGATTGATTATGTCACTAAGTTAAAGAACTCTGAGACTAAAGGCGTTTTTGGCTTTGGGCTTTGCTTTGACTCATTGCACCGGAACTCGATGGCTCGTTTCAACCCCCAGGACTGGCACGACTGCATTGTTATCCTTGATGAGTGTGAGCAGTCTATCTGGCATCTGCTCAATGCTCGTACTGAAGTAGCAAAACATCGAGTAGAAGTCTTGCGTTCCTTCCAAGAACTCATTCAAAATACCCTTTCATCAGAAGAGGGGAAAGTTTACCTCAGTGATGCTGACCTGTCAGATTTGAGTATTGATTACGTCCGGTCGCTGGTAAACTTCCCCATTGAGCCTTGGATAGCCATTAAAGAGGGCAATCCTACCCCGTGGGATGTTACAGTCTGGGACAGCAGCAACGAGCTTCTAGGGGCATTAACGAGCGATATCCGGATGGGTGGGCGTCCGTTCATTTGTGTCGATGGGCAAAAGGCTAAGTCCAAATGGGGCACTCAGAATTTAGAAGCTTACCTCGCCAAACTCTTCCCCGACTTGCGTATACTGCGGATTGATGCTGAGTCGATCGCCGATCCAAATCATCCAGCGTTCGGCTGCATTGACATACTTAATGAGGTGTTACCGCTTTACGATATTACAATTGCTTCACCCTCGATTGAGACAGGGGTCAGCATTGACATTACGGGGCATATCACCTCCGTCTGGGATATTGCTCAAGGCGTTGTCCCAGTGCAGTCAGTGTTGCAGCGGATGTCGAGGGTTCGAGAAAACGTGCCCCGTCATGTTTGGGCAGCAAGCTACGGGATCGGACGAATTGGCAACGGGTCAACTTCACCTCGAAGCCTGATGGCTTGCCAGAAAACCCAGTTTACTGCCCACATTAAGTTTCTTTCTGAGAGCGATTTCCCGGCTGATTTTGACGTAGCAACTTCCTTTCAGCCTCAATCCACTCGCACTTGGGTTCGTATGGCCGCAAGAATCAATTTCGGTATGATTCGCTATCGCCATGAAATCATCCGGGCGTTGATGGCAGAGGGGCATTCCGTTTTGGGGGGTGACTATCTGGAGGTCTTGGAAGAGGACGAAGAGGCTGAGTGCACCGACCAAATTAAGGACGATTTAACGGATTCGAGAGATAAACTCTATCGGCTTCATTGCTTAACCATTTCTCAATCTCCAAACCCCAATGAAAAACAATATTCGGCTCTCCGTAAAAAGCAATCCCGGACTAAACAGGAGTTAGCCGCCCTTCGCAAGGGTGAGCTTTCACGGCGCTATTCCGAGGAACTGGTAAGCAGTAAGTTGGTCGAGCTGGATGATAAAGGTGAGTATTCTAAGGCGCGGCTTCACTACTACCTCACACTCGGCCGAGAGTTTTTGGCCGACCGTGAAAAGCAAGTGATGGAGAAACAACTCAATTCCGGATCGGGCCAGATTTTTCTTCCTGACACCAATCGCTCATTGATTGGTGGGAAAATCATACTCCTGGAAGCTTTGGACATCTTGCGCCTACTACAACCGGATACTGAGTGGACTAGCAATTCGCCGATACTCATCGACCTGAGCATCAAGTGTCACCAGCATGCAAAACTTATCAAGAGCGTCTTGGACGTCATCATTAAAGAAAATGATGGTCCGCTACTCATTGCCCAAAAAATCTTAAGGCAGTGCCTTGGTCTATGTTTCGCCCTTCCTATAAAACGAGGGGCTAAGGGTCACCAACAACGCTTCTATCAACCTGTTGAAATCTCTTCACTCCGGCAAAAGATTCTTGAGTCCTGGTATTTACGAGATAAAGAGGCTCTTGAAGCCTCGCTTGCTGCCCAAGTTGCAATCGAGCGCTTCAGTTCCCCGGAAGCTGACCCACCTGCCACCAATAGTAGTGAAACGGGGGTTGAGTCGGTTACTGTATCTCTTGATAGTGATGTAGAGGTAGGCAGCACGGGTAATATAAATACTATTCCGGTGCTGCCTACCGAAAGTGCTGCCTACCATCAGGTGGCTGGTGGGACAGAGCTAGAGGAGTTGGTAGAGGCGCTGCCGTTCTGTGAGACGGTTAAAGATTTTGCCATTGTGATTGAGGACTATTCGGTTGAGGTGGTATCCGATGCTATAGCTCTCCAAGATACTCAACCCAGAAGGCAGCAGTTGAGCCAGTGGCACGAAGAGTTACAAGAGCAATCTTTGCCTGAAACCTTCTGCATTGGGCAACGGGTTCGATGTTGGGTCGCCGCTTTTGGTAAATGGGTTAATGGGGTAATTTCTGAGGTCTTACCGGGCGTCGGGTGGCAAGTGGATTTGCCAGACATGCCGATTCCTTATTGCTTAGTGAAAAGCCCTAATTTTCTGGTATCTGAGGGGAGTTGAGGTACTTAACCTCTAATCAATCGGCAGGGCATTAAGAAGTGGGTTGTTGAGTTGAATGCGGAAAAGGAGCTAGTAGGGAATGGGAGAAGCTAAACGAAGAAGGCGGATAGACCCTAGTTATGGCAGTAAATCCGGGCGTAGTAGAGCGTCGGCAAAGCCTCCCCAGGACGCCACAATTCAGGGTTGGCTTACCTCCCCACAGGTTTCAGCTTGGGTTTGTGAAACGCTAACAATCCGTTGCCCTGAATGGCAAGAAATGATGAAACGCTTGCTTCAGAAACTGCTAGAGGACAAAAGCCATGACCACATTATTCATGACCTTTTATACAGGGCTGCTGTCGGTGTCAATGTTAGTAATTGGAGTCTGTGGGCGGGTTTTCATGAAAATAACATTATTCATGCTCCCGACTGCCCTTACACTCTGGCAACGTTTGTAGACTCCGTAGAGAAGAGAGCTTCCAAGGTTAGCTGATGCTTATAAGTCAGCCTTATAAGTCTCTTCAGGAAAGCTGTTGTTAAGAACCTTTACAAAAGTTAAACATTCCGACTATTGTAAATACATCATCTTTTTTCGACTCAACAAGTCAATCGCACTTATAAACCAATGACAACCACACTACAAAGAAGCTCAAGCGCTTCCCCATGGGAACGCTTCTGCTCTTGGGTCACATCAACCGACAACCGCCTCTATGTAGGCTGGTTCGGCGTGTTGATGATACCAACCCTGCTTACCGCCACCACTTGCTTCATCAT
>DATNPI010000716.1:0-1693 GCA_036703325.1 Coleofasciculaceae cyanobacterium | reverse complement strand
CGATCGCCGCGCTCCATGCATAAATAAACCTTATGAGATATGAGCAAATTAAACATCTAAAGCCAGCAGAGTTTAAACGGTTCTGGGGTGTGAAACTAGTGCATCCTGGCAGAAGTAACTGACCACCCCTTGGGGTGGTAAAAAAGAGGAGAGACCTTCTAATTCCAAGTCGCTGTTTCGACTGAGCAGGAACTTTCTGTTGACATGGCTTACCCTCAAGCATCTCGCATCACCTTGACTCCCAGGCAGCAGCTTATCCTTGAACAGATAGTGCGTCGTCCAACGAGTTCCCAAGGTCTGGTTAAACGAGTCAGACTTATCCTGGCAGCAGCCAAGGGGACAAATAACACTCAGCTCTCTGCCACATTACAACTGAGCCGAATCACTGTGCGATTATGGCGTGAGCGCTGGAGAGATGCTACTGACCGTTTGATTGCTGCCGAAGCCAAGGGCGTGAACGACAAACAGTTGACACAACTGATTATCTGTGTTCTTCAAGATTCGGAACGCCCTGGAACTCCCGCGAACTTCAGCACCGAACAAGTTGTGCAAATTGTGGCGCTTGCCTGTGAAAGCCCGTCTGAATCAGGGCGTCCGGTGAGTCACTGGACTCCTGCTGAGCTGGCAGATGAAGCGGTTAAAAGAGGTATTGTTGAGGAGATTTCGCCCCGTAGTGTAGGGCGTTTTTTAAAACGAGGCTACTCTACAACCTCATCGCAACCGCTACTGGCTTAATGCCAAGCCAGATGACCCAGTTGAGTTCCAACAGCAAGTTACACAAGTGTGTCAACTACATCGACAAGCTTTAGAGTTATATCAACAGGGGATTCATCTCGTGAGTACGGATGAGATGACTGGCATTCAAGCCTTAGAGCGTGCTCATAACACCCTACCAATGAAACCCGGACGGGTGGAACTTCAGGAATTTGAGTATATCCGCCACGGAACTCAAAGCTTAATTGCCAATTGGCATGTAGCCTTAGGTAAAGTGATTACCCCCTCAATCGGTTCGACTCGTACAGAAGCCGACTTCGCCGCGCATATTACTCAGACCCTTGACACCGACCCGGAAGCTGGCTGGATATTCATCGTTGACCAACTAAATATCCATCAGTCTGAGTCTTTGGTTCGCTTAGTCGCCAAGTACTGCCGACTTGACATTGACTTGGGTATCAAGGGAAAGTTGGGCATCCTGGAATCGATGACCACACGCGCTGCCTTTCTTGCAGATCCAACTCATCGCATTCGCTTCGTCTACATCCCTAAACATACTTCCTGGCTGAATCAAATTGAGTGTTGGTTCAGTATTTTGGTGCGACGGTTGCTCAAACGAGCCAGTTTCACCTCAGTTCAAGATTTATGCGATCGCATTCTAGCTTTCATCGACTACTTTAACCGAACGATCGCTAAGCCATTTCAATGGAAGTTCAAGGGTTATCCAAGAGCTAGCTGAGGTGGTCAGTTACTTCTGCCGCGATGCACTAGTCCCTAGCCCCTATTTTCAACCTTTAACCTTCAGCCTTTCTAAGGTAGTATCTGCCCAGTTTTTCGCTTGATGTATTCTAGAATCTTTTGATAAGTATCAGGGTCTTTCTGCTCATTAATGATGATGGGGATAGAACTATCAGGCAACCAAAACGTTAGCCTGTTGCTAGGAGAATAACAAAAACTACTGATGCGGTTGAGGTCGATG
>DATNPI010000746.1:0-3224 GCA_036703325.1 Coleofasciculaceae cyanobacterium | reverse complement strand
GCTCATGTTGCACCTAGTGACCGTGCAACTGTCGAGTTATCTGATGGACGGGTTTTTGAGGCTGTGGTAACCGCACAAGACCCTCAGCAGGATTTAGCCGCACTTCGGATTGAGGCGACTGACCTACCAGCAGCAACGATTGGCGACTCCAATGCCCTACGGATTGGCGAATTAGTGCTAGCGGTTGGTAATCCTCTCGGTCTTGTTGGCGCACTGACGACGGGAATTATCCATGCCACTGGTTCTACTGATGTATCCAGTCGCCAGAAGTGGGTCATGGCTGATGTCCGGCTAGCCCCCGGCAATTCCGGCGGCCCCTTGGCTAACGCACGGGGTCAAGTCATTGGTATTAACACAATGATTGCTAACGGTTTGGCGCTGGCGATACCAAGCCATGCAGTAGAGCGTTTCCTACGTGATGATGTGGCACGGCCCTATCTTGGGGTAACCTTGCGACCTGTGCCAGTACTGTTAGAAAACAAGCGTGTCTTGGGCTTGATGGTGTTGGAGGTTGCCTTTGGCAGTTTAGCTATGGCGGCTGGTCTATTACAAGGCGACGTGCTGATTGGACTATTTGGTCAGTGTTTCAACACGATTGATGATTTGACCAGCGTACTCTGGTACGCCGAACCTGGGGATATATTGCCGCTTGAGTACGTGCGAAAGGGAAAGCGTTATCAGTGCACCGTGGTCGTGGGTGGTGGTAAGGATGTTGCTGGCAACATCTTTTCAGGGGTGAAGTCGGCGTGATTCGGGTTCTGGTTGCGGCAGATCACCTAATTGTGCGTGCGGGGTTGGAGAGCATTATACGCACCAACCCTGCGCTTGAGGTGGTAGGCAGTTCATCGGGTCTAGCTACCTTAGTGCAGAGTATTGAGGAGCTACAACCGGATGTGGTACTGCTAGAGTGGCTTGGGGATGAGGAGGAGCCAGGGTTAGAGAAATTACTGGCTTTGAGTAACGAACCCGAAGCCCCTGCGATTGTGGTCTTAACTGAGGAGGACAACGATTGGGTAGCGCTGGCGTTGCGTTCCAGGATGCGAGGGATATTATCACGCAGGGCTTCGGCTAATGAGATTGTCGCTGCTGTGGAAGCGACAGCGGCTGGGATGGTAGTGTTGCATCCTGATGTTGTGAGTTCTTTACTGAGTGGACTGCCCCTCAAAGAGTCTCCCAGCCCTGCGCTGACTCCTTCGCTTCTTCAAGCCTTGACTCCACGAGAGATTGAGGTCTTAGGCATGCTGGCTCTTGGACTAGGCAACAAGACGATCGCTAAGAAATTGGGTATTTCTGAGCATACGGTCAAGTTCCATGTCTCATCTATCTTCACTAAGCTAAATGCCTCGACGCGTACCGAGGCGGTTACCGTCGGTGCAAGGCTAGGTTTGATTATGCTTTGATAGGATTTTTTCTGGAGTTGGCTTGGTGCATCTGTAGCTTTAAAGCGCCAGTTGACAGTTGCCCGTTGGGAATTGCGCTGTTGCTCCTAGGCGGTAATTTCAGAGTGTAATGTTTGTTGTTCGGGACAAGAATTTCCCAACTACTCAGCGGTCGCTGAACGCATTATCAGGGAGAGGAAGGAGGACGCTTCTCTCTTTAGATTGATTTTGTAAAACAAGAAATGAGGCTAACCTCCAAACAGGAACTCTTGAAACTCAGGAGTTATCGCCTCTATGTCTATTAGATCTTGATTAAATATCCGGTTCAGTAGTTGAATTGCCCACATAATTTCTCAGTATTACCCTCATTTCACTGCCACTACATGTTTCTGAAAACCTGTGTTTAAGTATCTTCCGCCTCTCAACGAGCACAACCTTCCTTATCCCGATACCATTCACCCAATTGTGGTGCATTTCGTGATTGCGATGGTGCTGTTTGCAGTGTTTTGCGATCTCCTTGGGTACTTCACAAAAAATTCCAAATTGTATGAAGTCAGTTGGTGGAATCTGGCTTTCGCAACGGTTTCGATCTTCATTTCAATCATTTTTGGACAGATTGAAGCCGGTCTGGCAGAACCTTACGCTGCATCTGTTTCAACCCTGAATGTCCATACCATTTTGGGCTGGTCGCTCTCAGGAATTCTGGCAATCGTCACTGCATGGCGCTATGTGATTCGGTTGCAGGAAAGACCGCAGTTACCCATTCCTTACCTGGCAGCAAGTGTGCTGCTAGTTGGGCTAGTTTGTATTCAGACATACCTGGGCAGTCTACTCGTGTGGGTCTATGGCTTGCATACGATTCCTGTTGTAGATGCAATCAGAGAGGGCTTGTCATGAATCCAGACCTGCTGAAAGAGTGGGGCAGTTTGGGGCTTAATGGATTGCCCTACCAAATTCCCATCCATCCCAATCTGGTGCATCTAACGCTAGGGTTATTTATCGTGGCGATCGCCTTTGACATTGTAGGGGTGCTGTTTCCCCTGGACAAGGTGGCGTTTAAGTTTCTGGCGATTCCCGTTACTCGCTCATCGCTGTTTGATGTCGGGTGGTATAACCTGCTGGCATCCGCAATCATTACCTTTTTTACGGTCATGGCGGGTTTGTTTGAAGTTTCTTTAGCCGTACCGCTTGCGGATGTCACCAGCGCCTGGGGGCTTCATGCCCTGGAAACGATGATTCTACATGGCGTGGGGGGGGTGCTGATTTTGACCTTGATTGTGGGAATGACCGTTTGGCGGGGCTTTCAACGCTATAGCTGGCGCAAAGACATGGCAAGACAGGTGCAGTGGAGTTATCTCGCTGCGGGTTTATTTGTTTTTGCTCTGATGTTTGTGCAGGGAACACTGGGTGCACATCTAGGTGCTGAGTTCGGCATTCACGTTACAGCCGATCAAATGCTGCACTTAGGCGAAAATCCTAATCAACTGTAGTGAGGGCAGAAGAGGGAAGGCAGAAGGCAAACGGCAGAAGGCAGAAGTAACAGTTTTTCCTCCTTTCTCCTTTTAATTAAAGGCAAAGGGCAAAAAGCAGAAGAACCCTTACCTTTCTCCTCCTTCTGCCTTCTGCCTCCTTCCCTCTGCCTCCTGCCTTTTGCCTTATCCTTGTTCTAAATTTGGTGCGATCGCTGTCATGCTCAAACTCCGCGCAATTCTAATAATGACGGTCTATGCCATCCTGGCCGCGTTGGCTAGCTTGTGGATGGCGAAGCAATCCTATTCCTGGTTTCCGCCAGAAGCGGCAGCAGAAGCGAAGTTGCAGGATGATTTATTCAGTCTCTTCACTGGG
>DATNPI010000675.1:0-4891 GCA_036703325.1 Coleofasciculaceae cyanobacterium | reverse complement strand
CGACCTAATCCAGGTAATGACTGGGGGTGGCCCTGGCGGAGCAACGGAAGTGGTGTCACTCTACATTTATTCCACAGTTATGCGCTATTTAGATTTCGGTTATGGTGCAGCACTGGTTGTGGTGACATTTTTGTTGCTGGTAGCCGTTGTGCTGATTGGCACTTTCTTTCTAAGTCTGTCTCGTACCAACATTTCAGGAACTAATTAATACCAAGTGAGGTTATAGTTCCATTCCTCACAATTTTTCTGAGCTTTCTAACTTGAAAATAGGGACTTGGGGCTGGGGGCTATGGACTAGGGCAAATAATTTTACATTCTTCGTTGTTAGCGTTCATCTTATAGGTGTCTAATCCAAATCTAAATCGGTGTAAGTGATGAGTGTAACTCAAAAGTTCGAGACTAACCAAATTCAAGCAGGCAGCGAGACGAACGTATACAAAATTCTCCTCTATTTGGGAATTATTTTGCTCTTAATCTTTTGCCTAGCGCCAGTTCTCTGGCAATTGCTAACGTCAATCAAGGTGAATGAGGATATATCTGCCGTTCCCAATGTCTATTTTCCTACTCAGTACACCTTTAAACACTACATTGATTTGTTTACCCGTCGCCCTTTTGCCCAATACATCTTTAATAGTGCTTTCGTGTCAATTGCTTCCACAGTTTTATGTTTAGCAATAGGGACACCCGCTGCCTACGCTCTTGCACGGTTACGCCTTTTTGGTGAAAAAATCCTCCTCCTCGGCATTGTAATCATTACCTTATTTCCCTTTATTCTATTCTTCCTAGGACTGTTAGAAATCATCCAGTTGTTTAAATTGGGGAATACCTATTTAGCGCTGATTATTCCTTACACAGCCGTAAATTTACCTCTAACAATTTCGGTGATGCGGAGTTTTTTTCTACAGCTGCCGAGAGATTTAGAAGACGCCGCTAAGGTAGATGGCTACAACACATGGCAAATGCTGCTCCAAATTATTCTGCCCATGACGGTTCCGGCTTTGGTAACTACTGGAATTCTTACCTTTATCTTTGCTTGGAATGAGTTTATTTTTGCCCTCACATTCATTACTCGTGAATCTATGAAGACGATTCCCGTTGCCACTGCCCAATTAGGTAGTACATCGGTGTTTGAAATTCCCTATGGCCCCATTGCTGCTGCTACGGTTTTGGGGACATTGCCTTTAGTGCTGCTAGTGCTGTTCTTCCAGCAAAAAATTGTTCAAGGTCTAACCGCTGGCGCTGTTAAGGGATAGACCTGGGTTGTTGGTTGGAGAGCCGATAGCTAATAACCAATAACTAATAACCAATAACTAATCAAAACTATGCGGAATATCGAAGTACACAATCTCAACAAAACCTACAATCCCAAGGTGATTCCTGTCAAAGACCTCAGCATCGATGTTGTCGAAGGGGAGTTTCTCACCTTACTAGGGCCATCGGGATGCGGCAAATCGACACTGCTACGGTTGATTGCTGGGCTGGAGCAACCGACTAGTGGCAAGGTAATAATTAATGGGCGTGATGTGACGCGTGTTAGACCAGGCGATCGCAATATTGCTATGGTGTTCCAAAGTTACGCTCTCTACCCCCACATGACAGTCTACGGAAACATTGCCGCTGGTCTGAAGTTACGCAAAATGCGACCTCGTGAAGTCCGGCAGCGCGTAGAGGAAGTTGTCCGTAAGCTGGGATTAGAACACTTGATGGATCGTAAGCCTGGTCAGATGTCTGGTGGTCAGCGGCAACGGGTTGCTCTAGGTCGCGCTTTAGTACGCAAACCCGATGTCTTTTTACTGGATGAACCGCTAAGTAACCTTGATGCCTTATTGCGAGAGCAAGTACGGGCAGATTTAAAAGAGCTATTTGAAGCACAACAGGCACCAGTGGTCTACGTCACTCATGACCAGACAGAAGCTATGACTCTCTCCACTAAAGTTGCTGTACTCTACGATGGCAACCTGCAACAGATCGATACGCCACAGCGCATTTACAACCAGCCAGCTAATCAGTTTGTCGCCGGTTTCGTTGGTTCTCCTCAGATGAACTTGCTGACACTCAAGTGCCGAGAGAATCATGCCATCTTAGGTGACTTCACAATCCCCCTCCCGAAGCTGTCTAGAGTAACGCCACAGATTGTGCTGGGCATCCGTCCAGAAGAGGTTTTCTTCGTTGGGCCTGAGGATGAGCAGACGATTCAGGGTCAGATTTACTTAGTGCAAAACATGGGAATGCACAACCTCATCAGCATCCGCATCAAAGGTTCCGATTCGCTTACTGTACGCGCTCTCTTGCCTGCTAACTTGACCTGGCCAGGGGAAGAAGTGAATCTAGCCTTACCAGAGGATTCGATTCACTGGTTTGACCCGAAAACAGGCGATCGCCTTTCCAACTTCTTGCGGCAAGGAGGCCCCCGTTATAACCACAAGAGTTAACGGCACAGAACCTTTTATCTGTTAGGTAAATAGAGGGGGAGAGGGGGAGAAAAGAAATATTTCATCCTTTGTTGTGGCAATCCCCCACGATGTCTAATCTAAAATCCAAAATCCAAAATCCAAAATCCAAAATTGCTCGGTCGGTTACTTTGTTCCATAAAGGCGATCGCCCGCATCTCCAAGACCGGGCACAATATAGCCATGTTCATCTAATTTCTCATCAATTGCTGCTGTGTAAACCGGTACATCCGGGTGCTGCTCATGGAAATGCTTAATTCCCTCCGGTGCCGCCAATAAGCACAAAAACTTCATAGACATCGGGCCGACTTCCTTAATTCGGTCAACAGCAGCCACCGCTGAATTTCCCGTAGCTAACATCGGATCGACCACCAAAATGTCTCGCTGCTCAACATCATGAGGGAGTTTGAAATAATACTCAATAACCCCATAGGTACTGGGATCGCGGTACAACCCGATATGTCCCACTCGCGCTGAGGGCATCAATTCCAGAATGCCGTCCAAAAGTCCCTGCCCTGCCCGCATGATTGAGACAACCACCATCTTCTTTTCTGGGGCAAGCATGGGAGCCATCATTGGGGCGATTGGGGTCTTGATTGGTTCGTACTTGATCGGTAAGTCCCGCGTCACCTCGTATGCCAACAACATCCCAACCTCTTTCAAGAGTTGGCGAAATTTAGCCGTACTAGTATCAGCCTGACGCATCAGCGTCAACTTGTGCTGCACAAAGGGGTGGGCAATTACCGTGACTTCAGCCGCCATAAACAATAGCTCCTCTTAAAACACCGTTCCATCACTTTCTATCTGAATCGGAGGAACGCCGCTTTCTCTCAACTGCGCGGCAATTCGTCGCCCTGCTGTCCAGGTTCCTCCTTGCAAGACTTTCACCAACGGCAATTGGGTAGCACTCAGGTTCAGCTGTTGCCGGATGGTTACCGCAATTCGGTCTAACAGACTGACAGTAAGCGCCCGCCACTCAACAATTACCTCAGACACTGGTAAGTAACGCTTCTGTAATATAGCGGTGTCCTTTACTTCTAGTAGCCCTAGATCCAGACATAAGCCCCCATTGCGATACTCCGGTAAGCCGGTCATCTCGTCTAGCCCAGTAATCTCCAAACCTAGTTCTTGCAGTGGCTCTAAGAGAGAGTACGTTAACCACTGGGAAAGTTTGTGAAATGGCACATACTGGTCGGTGAGGTTGTCACCTTTGAGGGCAGGATGAAGCCAAACATCCCCTAAATTGACGCCAGCGATCGCAAGTCGTCCAGGCCAGATATTTCCCAATCCCTCTAAGACCGCACTCAATACGCTACTAGCCGCCAGTTGGTGAGGGGGCGAGGGGGTGAGGGGGTGAGGATTTTAATTGAGAATTGGCAGAAACGTCTCCTACTCTGTCTCTCCCTTGTTCCCTTGCTCCCTCTCTCCCCTCTTGAAAGTCCCTAATCCCTTGACTACTCGTAAAAGTAATAGTGCGATTGTTGGTATCATTAGGTTGTAGTTCCTCCACTAAATGGCGGCAGAAATTTTCCAGATCCAGCGGAACTGGGTTTAACTTGAGTTTCCCCGCTTCTGCCTTACCAATGATCAGAACATCATTCAACAGCCGAGTCATTTGTTTGACGGCTGTTTGAATGCGCTGTAGGTGAGTCTGTTTTTTGTCTTCAGGCCATTTGTGGCTGTAACGTTCCAGTAACTCAGCTGATGATTGAATCGTCGTTAAAGGCGTGCGAAACTCATGAGAGGTCATGGAGATAAAGCGGGATTTGAGTTCCGTGAGTTCCTTTTCCCTGACCAAGGCTTTGCGAATGTCTCCTTCTGCCTGCTTGCGTTGAATCATTAAACCTAATTCCGTCGAAGCAGAAATCAATTCAATCAACCGTTGGTCTTCGTCTTGGGATTCAAACATATAAAAGACGAGAACAGCGATGACACCATTAGGGGTAAGAAGCGGAATTCCCAGTCCTGCTTTGAGACCGGCTGCCCTCGCCAAATGGGAACGAAGATAAACTTCATTGGATTCCCCTGAAACATCTCGTCGCCACTCCGGCTGTTTTGATAGCCAAACACGCCCTGGTAAACCAATGCCTGGGGCAAATGTCAATGTCTTGCTGGCGCTTCGGAACTGCTCTAAATGCTTCGCCTTGCTATACCAAGCCGGACTACATTCGAGAGCACTGCCATCGGCCTTGGGAACCCAAGCTTCTCCAAAATCCCAGCCAGTGGCTTCACAGACTTTCTGTATGGCTACAGAGAGCGCTGTATGGAAGTTTTGAGACTCAAAGATTGCTTGTGTGATCGATTGCAAGAAACGGGCTTCTGACTCTGCCTGCTTGCGTTGAGTGACGTCTGTTGCCATTGAGATGGTTATTCGCCTGCCATCAGTTAGTTGGCCTAAGGGAGCGGAACTAAAGTGCCAGATTTTACTTTCACCATCTTTG
>DATNPI010000647.1:0-7604 GCA_036703325.1 Coleofasciculaceae cyanobacterium | reverse complement strand
GAAGCACTTCATGAGGAGTTCTTTGCGGTACTGGTCGTGGTCAACAATCTTCGGCATGGTCAGGGTTACTCTATATCGAACGTCCGATATATTGTAAGCTACGATACCTTTGCCTTGAGATTGTTTGAGCCTTGTGGCTTTGTTTATATCGAACGTTTGATATATTTATAGCATAAGGCATTTAGGCTAATGCTGATATTGAAGACCTAAAAAAGAAGGTTCAAGATAAGTGGCAGCAATTTCTTGACCATGATTTACCAACTATTGAAGAGATAATGTGACTTTATCTTATCGCTACCGATTCAAACCCCTAAATGCTCCACTTTCAATGTTGCTAAGATTCTGTGTCTAGCCAATGAGCAAATTCTGTGGTGAAGCGATCGCTTAAAATCGCTTCCCGAATGTGTTGGGTGAAGCGAATTAGCTCAGTGACATTGTGGAGGGAGAGCAACATATAGCCGAGAACTTCCTTGCATCGCACCAGATGACTCAGGTAGGCGCGGCTGAAGTTTTGGCAGCAATAGCAAGGGCAACTGGCATCCAGAGGCGTAAAATCTTCCCGAAACCGGGCATTTTTCAAATTCCAGCGTTCTCCCTGTACCAAAGCCGCACCGTGACGCCCTAAGCGGGTGGGAATTACACAATCAAACAAATCGATTCCAGAGGCGATCGCTCGTGCCATCTCCCGATAAGTCCCCACGCCCATCAAATAACGAGGCTTATCTACCGGGAGATAAGGCACAGTTGCTGCAACAATTTGATGGATTAGTTCGACGGGTTCACCCACACTAACGCCGCCAATGGCATAACCCGGTAAATCCAACGACACCAAACTCTGGGCAGCAGCACAACGTAAATCCAGGTAAACACCTCCCTGAACAATGCCAAATAGCGCTTGATCGGCAGGGCGGGCATGGGCATCGATACAGCGCTTGAGCCATCGATAGGTACGCTCAACTGCCGCCTCAACCTCTGAGCGTTCAGCTGGGTAAGGGGGGCACTCATCAAACGCCATAATTACATCTGCCCCCAGTGCATTCTGAATTTCAATTGAGCGCTCTGGCGTCAGATTAATCAGCCGTCCATCGCGGGGAGAGCGAAAAGTTACACCTTCTTCCGTAATTGTTCGTAGCTTACTCAAGCTGAACACCTGGAAGCCGCCGGAATCAGTGAGTATTGGCCCCTTCCATCCCATAAACCGATGCAATCCACCCGCTTGCTCGACGATTCCTTCCCCCGGTTGCAGGTGGAGATGATAGGTATTTGCCAGTACCATTTGCGCCCCAGCCACCTCTAGCTGTGCCGGTGTTAGAGTCTTGACAGTTGCCAGGGTTCCTACTGGCATGAACCTGGGCGTCTCCACCAAACCATGAGGCGTAACAAAAACACCGGCCCTTGCCTTCGTCTGGCTACAGGACGCCTGACATTTAAAAGAAAATATAAATTTCTGTTGAGCCAACGCTATTGATTAAGATTTTTTTCAGTGGTCAGTGGTCAGAAGAGTTGGAATTTGAAGATTCTAACCTACCCTTCCCTATTCTTCGAGAAGGGCGACTCTTCGAGAACGCCTACGGCGAACGCTCAACGGGAACCGCTAGGGGAAAGGGAAGACCTACAGCGAACAATCTTCTAACCTACCCTACGCTACGGAGTACGACCTTCCATCGTTAGAATGGGCAATCGCTATCATCGTCAATTTGTACATCCCACTTAGCGCTCAGAACCTGCGTTACCATTGCTTCAAGGGCATCGGCATTAAGTTGCTGTGTGGACTGCTCCTGGAAGGGGTTTGATAGGGGGATAAGCCGTAACTGACGATTGTCTTGAATCAGGTCAAAGTACGCCTCTTTTTCGGGAGACTGGCTCAAGTGCAAATAATCAAAGCTCTGGACATTGAGATAAAGTGCTTGGTTAGCAATTAGGGTCGAGCGGTTAGGTGCAGCAAAAACTTCCATCACATATCCTTCACCCTCATTTTGCAGCTTGCCATCGAGAGTGTGGATATAGCGGACGCGAGTTAAATCCGTGAGTAGACGGCCAATGTCTTGCTTGTTGATGATGATGCCCGTGTCGATGATGCAGGGAGCTGGTAAGTGGTGCGGAGATTGAGGATGACTCATAGGTAAAAGCCTAGGATGCAAATGGGGCTGACATTGCTATGCAACGGATTAATCTAACCGCTTTGTTCAGACCCTACATTGGAAACCAAGAGATTAAATCACAGCAGCCGTAAAGGTCAAGGCAAGCGTGAACTGTGCGGTAAAGGACAATCCAGAGTGGTATATGACGCACAATGCATTTCAGGTTTTTATGCTGAATACTTGGGTCACACAGGGAACTTGCGGCTCATTCAAGTAGGGTATGAGACAATACTATCCCAAGATTCTGACCCTGCTCATACGGCAATCTACTAAATTTCTGACTGGAAGTCCCCAATGAAGCGGTTTACCTCTCAACAATGGGCAAGATCGGGGCATCAAGTTTGGTGTTCTTTAATCAGCGCTGTAACATTTTATACTTGCATTCCTATTCCCGCTGGCTGGGCGTTGGAGTTTCGGGGCATTGCCCGTTGGGCACCAATAATCGGCTTGCTAATTGGGGGAATACTGGGAATTTTAGATGCTGGTCTGCAACAGTTGGGGGTGCCAGTATTGACTCGGAGTGCTTTAGTGGTTGTCAGCTGGATTGCCCTCACGGGAGGGCTTCACCTGGATGGCGTTATGGATACGGCGGATGGTTTAGCCGTTCAAGACCGACAGCGGCGTCTAGAAGTGATGGCAGATAGTGCGACGGGTGCTTTTGGGGCAATGGCAGCTGTAGCTCTATTACTGTTAAAAACTGCTGCGCTTACAGACATAGAGACTTACCGGGGTGTCGCTTTGATGGCGTCAGCGGGCTGGGGACGCTGGGGCCAGGTCGTCGCGATCGCTCTTTATCCTTATCTCAAACCCACAGGTAAGGGAGCATTTCACAAAGAAGCGATTCGCCTACCCCAAGATATCCTGTTGGGATTGTTATTGCTATTGAGTTTATGCGGATTGCCGCTATTACTCGATCAGGGCAATTGGTGGGTATCGTTGGAAATGGCAGTAGGGGGATGTGCGATCGCGTTCTTGACGAGTGCCTGGTTTCACCGCCAGCTGGGTGGACACACCGGCGACACTTACGGGGCAGTGGTGGAATGGACAGAAGCCCTGTTCCTCTGTCTCCTCACCACCATCTTTCACTAATGGCTAATAGCAATAAACCGATTAGATGGGTCGCAGCCGTGTCAACTTCAGCTTAAAGGGTCCACCGCTAGTTTTCCCAAAGGCACGTACCCGAATAATGTACTTACCTGTCTCGGTAATACGGGTAAATAAAAGAGAGTTGGTGCTACCGTCCGGCCCATCATCATTTTCTCCGACAGTGGAGCCGTCAGCTGCTAGGAGCGAAACAAGGGTATCAAAGCTTTCCGAATTCAGGTCAATGGCGACTTGATCACCAGAATTTAAGTTCACGGTGTAGTCACGGGCAAAGCCCCCCTCACCCAGAGGAACATCTTTGTCTGTGAGTGTATCAGAGACCTCGTTAGTTGGAGGCATCAGAATCGGATTGTATAACTGATTCTGCGCTATTGCTGCCGCCGCCGTTAAGCTTACTGCCAAAAAAGTAGCAGGAACGACCAGAGCAAAGCTAAACTGAGCGGCAAAAGCCTTAGTCATATAAAAATCTGTCATTGAAGCTAGAACGGCTCAATTATGACACTCCCACACCAACCCTTGTGCCTGGGATTCTTGGCTTACCAAATAGCTGGGTCTAAAGCGCCGCCCTTCTAGAACACCGATTCAGTAATCGGCAGCCGATGGCAGCTAGAGCATCAGTTCAGTAATCATAAATTGGTAAAGAGCGCGTCTAAATCACCTTAGCAGAGGGTAAATGCATTCTTGCGCTGAAAGTGTTAGATTCTGGAAATCGCACTCGCGGCTGGACTTCCTTAACCATTAAAAAGCCCTGTTTTCTAGGATACTGTCGTGGGCTACTTTGCGCGTCGCGACAGCTTGGCTATCTTTGAGCCAATAAAATGTTGCATTATGACGTTTCTGAAATCTCTAGCTGGTCGGGCAACAAAGATTTCTCTTAAGGTTCCACTGCGTGCGGTCTTAGTGGTGCCGTTTGTCCTGCAAATCTCTGTAGTAGTAGGGTTAACTGGGTGGCTCTCATTACGGAACGGGCAGCAGGCAGTCAATGAGGTGACGAGCGAGTTACGCAACGAAGTGGTTGATCGCCTACAGCAGAGACTCAGGGATTACCTCAAAGTCCCGCAATTGCTGAATCAGATCAATGCTGAGGCCATCGGAGTAGGTCAGTTGTATCGGCAAGACGCTAGTAGCCTGACTCGCCACTATTGGAGACAGAGGTACTTGTTTGATTCAGGGAAAGTGTCGAGTATTTATTTCGGCAGTACTCAGGGAGAATTCATCGGGCTAGCATTCCAAGACAATGGCACCTGGCAGATTTCTAGGGCAGATACATCCACAGGCGGGAAATACCATCGCTATGACCGTGACAGGCAGGGGAATCCAACTAGCTTGCTAGAGGTTGCTCAAAATTATGACCCCAGACTTCGACCTTGGTACAAACACACGATGTCAGCCGGCAAGTCTAGTTGGAGTCCGATTTACCCCGACTTCAAAAATCCGAGGCTCACAATTACTTTGGGTCAACCTGTTTATGACGAAGTGAATGTGCTGCGTGGGGTGGTGGGTGTTGATTTGGTACTCTCGGAAATCGGGGAGTTTCTAAAGCAGCTGAAAATTGGTAAATCTGGACAGATCTTCATTATTGAACGTTCTGGGCGGCTGGTGGCTACCTCGACTCCCCAAAAGCCATTCATCATTAAAAACGGGACTATAGAGCAAATTAGGGCAACAGATGTTGAGAATCGTTTGATTCGCGCCACAGCGCAGCATCTAAAAGAACGTTTCGGTGACTTCAACAAAATCAAGAGTAGTCAGCCGCTAGACTTTCTATTGAAGGGTCAACGGCAATTCGTACAAGTGGTGCCATTCTCTGAGGGTGATAACCTGGACTGGCTGATTGTGGTGGTTGTCCCAGAGGCAGATTTCATGCAGAAAATCAACGCCAACACGCGTACAACGATTCTGCTGTGTTTGGCAGCTTTGGCGATCGCTATTTTGGTCGGAGTGCTAACCTCTCGCTGGATTGCCCAACCCATTCTCCGATTGAGCAACGCCGCTGCTGCTCTCTCAAGGGGCGAATGGAACCATACTGTACCAGAGTCCCGTGCGGACGAATTGAGAGTGCTGGCACGGGCATTTAATCAGATGGGGCTTCAGTTGCAGCAATCTTTTGCTGCTTTGGAGAAAGCCAAAGTTGACCTAGAAATCCGAGTCGAGGAGCGCACAGCCTTATTAAAAGAAGCCAATCACCAGCTACAAGATGAGATTCTTGAACGCCAACGCTCAGAGCAGACGCTACGATCAATCGTTGAAGGAACCGCCTCCGTTACAGGTGACGACTTTTTTCGTTCGTTGGTTTGCCATCTAGCCGAGGCACTCCAAGTGCGCTATGCCTTCATTACTGAGTGTGCAGACTCCCAACATACTTGTGTCCGCACTCTTGCCTTCTGGGTAGGCGCAGACTTTGGCGAAAACTTTGAGTACAACCTAACAGGTACTCCGTGCGAGCGGGTTATCGGAACTAGAAGCGGTCAATACTACCCCGAACAACTACAAGCTCTGTTTCCTGAAGAGCGACTTTTAGTTGAGATGGAGGCACAAAGCTATTTAGCAATTCCCTTGCTCGATACATCCGGCAATGTCTTAGGTCACTTAGCGGTACTTGATGACAAGCTGATGACCGATGGACTCCGCAAAAAGTCGATTTTAGAAGTTTTTGCTGCCCGTGCCGCAGCGGAAATGGAGCGCAAGCAGTCGGAAGAGGCATTACGTAAAAGTGAAGCCCTCAATCGCAGCCTCTTACGCGCTTTACCAGATTTGATGATGCGAGTGAGCAGGGATGGCATTTTCCTGGACTTCTTGCCATCTAAGTTTGTTGAGTCCCTCGTCCCTGCCGATGAAATAGTGGGGAGAAGCTTGTTTGAGGTGTTGCCGTCGGAAGTTGCCAGCGATCGCCTATACTACGTGCAGCAAGCTTTACAAACTGGAACGACCCAATTCCATGAGTATCAGCTGTCTTTCCCCGATGAGGTTCGCTATGAGGAATCTCGGACTGTCGCCTGTGGGGAAGATGAAGCTTTGATTATTGTTCGCGATATCACAGATCGCAAACAGGCAGAAGAGGCTTTGCGAGTTTCGGAAGACAAATTTTCTAAAGCGTTTCGTTCTTCTCCCGATTTCATTACTATCACTGTGTTTGAGGACGGACGCTTCATTGATGTGAATGAGAGTTTTCTACGGGAACTTGGCTACAGTCGTGAAGAGGTAATTGGTCGTACTGTTGTAGACCTACAGTTTTGGGTTAAGTCAGAAGACCGCGCCAACTTCAGACAGATTTTGCAAGAAAAAGGAGCAGTTTCCAACTTTGAATTTGAGTACCGCAAAAAATCAGGTGAAACACGGGTAGCGTTACTCTCAGCAGACATTATTGACTTGGGGGATGAACCCTGCCTGCTGTCGGTAGTCACCGACATCACTGAGCGCAAGCAAGCAGAAGAAGCCTTGCGGCAATCGGAAGAGAAGTATCGAGAGCTGGCTCAACAAGAAGAACTGATCAACAGTCTAGCGACGCAGATTCGTAACTCCCTTGACTTGGACATCATTCTGGAAACAGCCGTCAATGAGATTCGCAATCTCCTAGGGGTTGACCGTTGCCACTTTATGTGGTATATGGATGACCCTGAGGAACCCTATTGGGAGATGGTCAAGGAAGCGAGGAAGCCGACTCTGCCAAGCCTTGTGGGTCGCTATCCGATCGCTCTAGTATCTTCCTCTCCAGAGGAGCAGATAGAACGGCTTTACAGGAAGGCACTGAGTGTCTGCGATGATGTGACTACGCTAGACGATCCGATAAGACGGGAGTTCCTTCTATCCGCTGGCTACACTGCCTTCCTGGCTATCCCAATGCAAGTTCACTCGGGTAGGTTGGGTGTACTCTTTTGCGGTCACTGTTGTGGTCGTCGGGCTTGGAGTGCTAGAGAAGTGGAACTGGTAAAAGCCGTTGCCGATCAGTTGGCGATCGCAATTAGCCAAGCCGAACTCTACGAAAAAGCTCGCACGGCTCAGGAACAATCTGACCGCTTGTTGCTCAATATCTTACCCGAAGCGATCGCCGAACGACTGAAACACGACGAGCATACAATTGCTGACAGCTTTGAGGAAGCCACTGTTCTGTTTGCCGATATCGTTAGCTTTACCCAACTCTCTGCCAACATACCTGCCGACGAACTAGTCAAACGGCTCAATGAAATCTTCTCAACCTTCGACCGACTGGCACAACGGCATGGTTTGGAGAAGATTAAGACTATTGGCGATGCTTACATGGTAGTCGGCGGTCTGCCTACACCCAGACCTGATCATGCTGAAGCGATCGCACAAATGGCCCTGGATATGCAACAGGAAATTAGTCGCTTCAAGCGAGAT
>DATNPI010000136.1:0-9169 GCA_036703325.1 Coleofasciculaceae cyanobacterium | reverse complement strand
TCTAATACAACCTCCTGGTACTCCGATGCCCCATTTTGGCAGGCGCGGACAGGTTCCCTGAGTTGCTCTACTGGCAGACCAATATCCAGGTCAAAGAAAAAGAATCCTACAACCTCCTCGCCTTGCAAACCCCACAACTTTGCTGCGCCGCTATTCCAAAGTTGGATGGAAAATCGGTTGTCTAAAACCACCATCCCCATCTGCAAACTGGTGAGAATTGACTCCAGAAAGCCGTTGATGCGGTTGACTTCATTGGTGAGATCGCGCAGTTCATCGTTAGTCATCTGGAGTTCTTCGTTAGAAGAGTGGAGTTCTTCGTTCATCGTCTCCAGTTCTTCATTGGTACTTTGGAGTTCCTCGTTGGTGGTTTCTAGTTCTTCGTTGGTACTTTGGAGTTCTTCGTTGGTAGTTTCCAGTTCCTCGTTGGCACTCTGGAGTTCTTCGTAAGCCGTTTCCAGTTCCTGAGTGGAACGCAGGAGTTCTTGTTCCAACTGGTTGTAGCGCGTCACATCGTGGAAGACAATTAACGCGCCCAACAGTTCACCATTGGTATTGCTCAGGGGGATTACTTCTATATCCAGGCGGACGGCATTAGTCTCGCCTACAGTCGATAGCTCCACATCAGTAATTTGGACTTGACGGTGTTCGGCATAAGCCTGCTCGATACGCGATCGCAGTTCTGCGGGTCGGTAAGATAGTCGGAAGTCTTGTAATGGGCGACCTAGATCTTGGTTGGTTAGACCGAACAGAAGCCGCGCCTGCCGATTCGCCAGCGATAGGTTACCGCTAATATCCACCACAATCTGGGCGACGGGCAAATACTCGAAGGCTTCATCCCGCAAACACATATTTTGTATCAGATGGTTACCAGCCTCTGTATTGCCAGCTTCTGTCATCACCAGCAGGCGATCGCGCAGCGTCACTTTGCTGATTTTGCCGAAAATTCGATACTTGAGATTAACTGGTGTAAAGAGGTTGGCATGGGTTAGCAGCATCTCTGCCTTACCCACAAACAGAAAGCCTCTGTCCTTGAGGGCAAAGTGGAAGCGGTTGAGGACACGCGCCTGAGTTTCGGCATTGAAATACATCAGGGTATTGCGACATATCAGCAAATCCAGATGACCAATGGGAGCATCCTGAACCAAGTTGTTGCGACCAAAAATCACACCTCGGCGCATATCGCTACGGAAGGTGTAGCCGTTTTTCGATGCGTCGAAGTATTTCTCCTGTAGGTGTTCGGGAACGTCTTGCAACTGTCTGGCGCTATAGGTGGCGACGCGACCGAAAGCAATGGCTTCCTCGTCTAGATCTGTGGCGTAGATCTTCACCCGTCTGCGGTATTCCTCTTCCCCCAACGCTTCTGCTAGGAGTATTGCGATCGTGTAGGCTTCCTCGCCGGTAGCACAAGCCGCACTCCAGACCCGGAGTAGGTCATTGTCTCTCTTTTTTTCAAGAATACGCGGGATGACCTCTTGAGCGAGGCAGTTCCAGGCGGGTAGATCTCGAAAAAACGAGGTGACGTTCAGTAACAGAGAATCGAACAGGAGGTTGATTTCAAGTGGGTTGGCTTCCAGGTAGTCGAGATACTGGCTAAACGACTCAGTCCCCACACCCTGCATCCGCTTTTTCGTCAAGCGCATCAGGCTAGGACGTTTATACCCTGTAAAATCAATGCCACGGGTACGTTTGAGATATTGCAGTAACGCCTCAAAATTTGGATCTTCTTGCACCTTACTCATGGCAAGGCTCCTTCAAGCTGTCCGTACACCGCTAAACTTGTAATCGCTACGCCAATTTTATCGAGTGGCAGCACCCAATCAACACAGTCGGTTGCGATCGCAGCCGCAGGCATCCCCCAAACTTTCGATGTTGCTTTGTCCTGAGCAATTACCTTACCGCCCATCTTTTTAATGGCTTGGACTCCTCTAGACCCATCCCCATCACCGCCTGTTAAGACTACCGCGATCGCCCTGTCTTTATAGCTTTCTACAACCGACTCAAACAATACCTCAGCCGCAGGGCGTACAAAATGGACTTTGGCAGATTGGGAGAGGGAAAGACTGCCGTCAGAGTTTACCAACAGGTGGTAGTCAGGGGGAGCAATGAAGACCTTTCCTGGACTCAGTTTGCCCCCCTCCTCGGCCTGCTTAACGGAAAGAGGAGTGCGGCGATCGAGGATTTCAGCTATTAAGCTGGGATACTGGGGGGACAGATGCTGCACCACCGCAATCGACGCGGGAAAGTCTGCCGATAGGGCAGATAGAACCTGACTTAAAGCATTGAGTCCGTCAGCCGATGCCGCCATCGCCACAACATCAAATACTGGAGAAAGGCGATCGTTTGGGGTGTTGTTTTCGAGTTTGGCAACCACGGCTTTACTTTTCCTTAAGGTTTTCTGTACTCGCTGAGAGTGGGGATAGGAGTTGATGTCAACAGGTTAGGGCTTGTCCAAAAATAACTCTATTGTCTTTAGAAATCAGTAGTAAGGTGGACGATGCCCACCTTACACAAAAGTAGGGAGTTGTTTTTGACGAATCCTTAGAATTAGCAGCATCCATTTTCTAGGAAATTGAGGGTGTTTTGCGACTTTTTCCATTAATTTTTCATTTATCTATACTCAGTTTTTTAATTGTTTAACCTGATAAATTTTATAACTTTCTCAACTTTGACTGCTCGACGAAGAGAAGGCAGACAATCAACGGCTCAAGTAGCCAAAATTCCAACCTATCCCCTCCTGGGGGATAAGAAGTCTTCAGGTCTACTATAAGTGAAGGGTTGTCTGATTGATAAAGATGAGTCTATTACAGCACTGAGTATTGAGGAATACTAAAAAAAAATTGACCTTAGTTTTACGAGCTACAAGCAGATTGCGACGAGCGAACCGATAAAGTTAAGTTATATTAAATCCAGAGAGTCTTCAGTCCCTAGATAGAGGTACTTCAATACCATAGATAGAGAAAAGACGGCATAAAAGCTATCAAGTTACGGACAGCCCCTAGTAGCAGCGTGTGCTTATCTAGCTCAATTAGTTGCTAATACTTGTACTTGCGGCAACTACAACTCAACCAGATCAACTTCTAACCGCTCGCTACACAACAATTTCATTAATAATGAAACGGCAAGAAAGATGAACTTTCCTAGCCAATAACTTTTCCTGTCTGTCCCCTTAGAAGAAGAAAACGAGGTGGTACATTGGTAACCCAAGAATTATTCGACCAACACATTACGCTGACTCTCAAACGCTTAGAAGCGCTGTGGCAACAAGCGGATAAATTGCAACAGCCATCAGGAAAGATACAACAACCAGCTGAAGAATCTCCTCTTCAGCAACAAGAACTATTAAAAGAGAGTTTGAATGAACTCTCTAATTCTATAGAAGAATTGCAAGTCGCCGTCGAGGAACTACGCCAACAAAATGAAGAGTTAGTCGCAAGCCGCACTATCGTAGCAGCTGAACGCCAGCGTTATCAGGAACTATTTGAGTTTGCCCCAGATGGCTACCTGGTGACCAGCAAAGAGGGGACGATTTGCGAAGTCAACCGGACAGCCGCCCAATTGCTCAATGTTTCCCAACAGCATCTCGTCGGTAAACCCCTAGTGCTTTTTATTACCGCCGAGGAGCGACAGAACTTCTATATCAAGCTGAGTCAGCTGCAAAAGGGCGAATTTATCAAAAATTGGCGGGTTTCAATTCAGCGTCGGTGTGGTGTGTGCTTTAAAGCATCGTTTACAGTGGCACCAGTACAAGACGCACAGAGTCAAATAGTGGGCTTGCGCTGGCGGCTTTTGGAACTGACTTGTGCCCCTGATGAGGAGCAGGAAAATCTTGTAGAGACGCGATTCCATGCTCTATATCCTTCGAGCATGGCTGGCAAACGAGCATACTCTGTAAACGGGACTGGGGGAGGGGAGAGGGAGAGCAATGGAAAATTCCTTACCACACTTTGCAACAAACCGACAATGAAATCATCCCCTTATCCTCTCACCCCTTCTTCATCAACCCAACTGCCGAGTGAATACCTGTTTCGCGCCATGTTTGAGAGTGCGGCAAATGGGATAGTACTCTTAGATAGCGAGGGTCGCGTCATCAGGGTCAACCGGGTACTACAACAGATGCTGGGTTGTGACGAGCAAGAGTTGGAGACTGTTGTTCCTGAGTTGATGAATTTGGACAAGTCCGGTGTCGAGTCGGCACTATTCCAAGAATTGATGGCGGGGAAACGCCGCTCTTATCAGCTAGAAAAGCGCTTTAAGGGTCATGCTACGCCGATGCAGTGGGGAAGACTAACCGTTTCTCTGGTGCAGGGTAACGACGCCGAACCGTTATTTGCAACTTGTTTGCTAGAAGATATCACGGAATTTCGTCAGGCTGAAGAAGCACAACGGCAGTTATTGGAACAGCTAAAAGTCAGCGACCAAGAGCAGACTCCTACCTCAAATTCTCTACCACAGAGAGATTATGAGTACACGATTAGCCCAATTAATGAGAGCAAGAGCAAACCAGAGGCAGTAGTCGTCACCGTTAAAGATATCAGCGACTACAAGCGGGCGACAACAGCAACCACTGAAGCCCTAGCCAAACAAGAAGAATTTAGCGCCATCCAATCCCACTTTATTTCTGTTATTTCCCACGAACTACGCAATCCACTAAATAATATTTTTTCTTGTGCTCGATTAATTGAAGACCACGGTCGGCAATGGACCGAGGAAAAGAAGTTCCATTATCTCCAGCGAATTCAAGTTAATGTCAAACGAATAAATCAGCTGTTAGACGACCTCCTCTTGATTGGGAAAGTAGAAGCCGGACAACTACAGGTAAAGCCGGCCTTAATAGATTTAGTTGAGTTCTGTCGTGAGCTGATCAAAGATTTGCAGCAGGATGCGGCGCGAGAGTACCAACTTACCTTCAGTAGTCAAGGTCAACGTTCCGGTATCTGGGATGAAAAACTGCTGCGGCAAATTCTCACGAATTTACTGCTCAATGCGATTAAGTATTCTCCAAAAGGCAGCGAGATAAAGTTGGATATTCTTTGTCAAGGGAGACAAGCAATTTTTCGCATCCAAGATTCAGGCATTGGCATTCCTAAAAAAGACAAAGAATTACTATTCAAGGCGTTCCACCGAGGAACTAACGTCGGTGCAGTTGCAGGGAACGGCTTAGGACTATCAATCGTTAAACAATGTGTAGACTTACAAAATGGTGAGATATCTGTAGAGAGTGAGGTGGGCGTTGGTACAACGTTTACTGTCACACTGCCTTTGAACTACCGACCATTAAAGGCTGAAAATACTTCATCAAAATAGGGACTAGGGCGTGTTTTCAAACCCCTTTATCCCCCCCAGCCCCCCTTAATAAGGGGGAGAATTTAATCAAAGTCCCCCTTATTAACTCTGATTTAGGGGGATCTTCCAGGATGAAATGCAATAACCGTTCCCTCCAAGTTGTCGAGTTCAAGAAAGCCGGATGCTCAAGCCCGGTAGGACATCTTCGCCAGAGAGCGTTACTGGAAAATCAACGACTTCTACAGGTTGTCCAATGCGATAGATTTCTACCTGACGACCTTGAGGATTATTCAACCATCCCAGCCGTAACCCGCTATTCAGATACTCCTGCATCTTTTCTTGAAGGGGTTTGAGCCGCTCAGTACGAGAGCGAAGTTCAATGACAAAATCAGGGCAGATGGGGGGAAACCCAACTCGTTCTGCTTCACTCAGCAATTCCCACCGTTCTAACTGCACCCAAGCTACATCCGGCGAGCGATCGCCACCTTCGGGTAAGCTAAAAATGGTTGAGGAACTAAAGACAACCCCTAGTTCAGTCTGCTCATTCCAAAACACAACCTTTGCAATCAAACTGGCTTCTTGACTTCCACTTTCGCCGCCAACGGGTGCCACAATGACCAATTCTCCTTTTGCTGTCCTCTCCAACCCAATATCACGGTTGACTACGCACAGTTGATAAAACTGCTCCCGTGTTAAATGAGCAAGGGGCGATAAGTCTAGGACAGTTACCATGTCCATTGGGTCTCCATTCTTGCATATCGTTTCTAGTTTACGCGCCCAACCGATTTGCAGAGGGTTTCTGGCAGGATGTTCATCCTTCCTTTTGCATTACTCCCTTTTTCGGCAACTCACAAAACTTTGTAGAGACGTTCCGCCGGAACGTCTCTACGATTAGAATTGGCCTTTCTAGGCTTCATGGAGAACCAAGAACTTATTTGACAACGCCCAGCAATTTCTGAGGTTTAGCCGTCGGTAGTTGTGGTGCGCTAAAAGTGCCAGAGTACAAACGAGAACGCTCTTGGGCAACTATCGGCAACGCATTGCGTACCTGAGCCGCCACTGCCACTGTCTTCACATCATAAGTCTGTGTCGCTAGTTTAGGATACAGACCAATTCCCACGATTGGCACCAGCAGACAAGCCGTGATAAAGATCTCGCGAGGATTGGCATCACCTAGGTATTTCTCAATATTCAGCCCGGAATCGGTTTTTCCATAGAATACTTGTCGCAGCATCGAGAGTAGATAAATTGGGGTAAGGATTAATCCCACTGCTGCCAACAGAACAACGACTACCTTAAATGTTGGGTTGTAAGCATCGCTAGTGGTAACGCCCAAGAATACCGACAACTCGCCCACAAACCCACTCATTCCCGGTAAAGCAAGAGAAGCCATCGAACCGCAGGTGAATAGGGCAAACACCTTGGGCATGGTTTGCGCCATTCCTCCCATTTTGTCCATCGCCAGGGTATGAGTGCGATCGTAGGTAACTCCGGACAGGAAAAACAGTGCCGCTGCAATCAGTCCGTGGGAAAGCATCTGAAGCACTGCACCGTTCATCCCCAACTCGGTGAACGAGGCAATACCAACCAGGACAAAGCCCATGTGAGAAATTGACGAGTAGGCCAGTCGCCGTTTGAGATTGTCTTGAGCAAAGGCAGTCATGGCACCGTAGATGATGTTGACTACACCCAAAATCGCCAATGCTGGAGCAAAATGAACATGAGCGTTTGGCAGCATTTCCATATTCATTCGAATCAGCCCATAGCCACCCATCTTGAGCAATACCCCAGCTAAAATCATCGAGACGGGCGCGGAAGCTTCGCTGTGGGCATCTGGTAACCAGGTATGCAAGGGGAAAATCGGCAGTTTGACTCCGAAGGCAATCAAGAAGCCCGCATACACCAGCAGTTCTAACGTGATCGGGTAATGCTTGTGGGCTAGCTGTTGCATATCAAAGGTAACCGTATCCCCGAAGAATGCCATCGCTAAGGCCGCTAGCAGGATAAATACGGAACCCGCCGCCGTGTAAAGAATAAACTTAGTTGCTGCATAGAGGCGCTTTTGGCCTCCCCAGATAGAAATCAGCAGGTAGACTGGCACTAACTCCAGCTCCCACATTAAGAAAAATAAAAGTAAATCCTGAGCGGCAAAGACGCCAATCTGGGCGCTGTACATTACCAACATCAGGGCATAAAACAGACGTGGCTTATGCTTAACCTTCCACGCTGCCAATGTTGCCAGTGTTGTTACTAGGCAGGTTAAGACGATTAGCGGCATCGATAGACCATCGACCGCTAAAGCCCAATTCATCCCCAGCTGCGGTATCCAAGGATACGTTTCAGCTAGCTGAAATGTAGACTTTTGTAAATCGTAGTGATGCCAAAAGGCATAAATCGTCAAAGCAAAATCTACTAAACCTACCCCAAGAGCGTATAAGCGGACGGTTCTACCTTCCTTATCGGGAAGCACGGGAATCGCAAGGGAAGCCAGTAGGGGCAACAGAATGATAGTAGTTAGCCAAGGAAATTGAGTACTTATCATTACTGAGAATTTATACCTATCGTTGCCTACTTTTACATTGTATTAAGTTTAGTGAACATTTGAGAAGAGTAGAATAGCCGGCTCAATCGAATCTTCACAATCGACAGAGCGAAATCTGTTCTGGCTAGGACTTACGCACTGACTACGAAATTACGTCATTCTGAGCGATAGCGAAGAATCTCAAACCCTTATACTGGCGTTACAGTGCGTAAGTCCTAGTCTCTTTCATGGCTCAAGCCTTAACGTGAAATATCTATCCTGCCTGGATTATACCTTTATCGCTTCTGACTTTTCGTTTAAGTCCCGTTAGGCAAAAATCGGAATTAAAGGTATCTATCACAGAGCGATCGCAGAAGTTTTCGGTCTACTGAATGTGGGATATAGTAGTCGTTTCTGAATAAACTACTTCAGGGGATCTTTATGGGTCAAAACTATCAATATGATGATTTGCATTCTACTCAAAAAGAAAACCTGGCAATCATAGGAATTGGCTGTCGCTTTCCAGGCGGAGCCAACAGCAGCGAAGCCTTCTGGAAACTACTGCGAGATGGCGTAGATGCCATCACTGAGGTGCCAGCAGACCGTTGGAACGTGGATAGTTTCTATGACCCGGATGAGAGCAAACCTGGCAAAATGCGAACCCGGTGGGGCGGCTTCGTAAATAAGATAGATGAATTTGATGCCGAATTTTTTGGGATTTCTCCACGCGAGGCATCTAACATAGACCCTCAGCAACGTCTGCTGTTGGAGCTAGCCTGGGAAGCGCTTGAGGATGGAGGGCAAGTACCGGAACGGTTGGCAGGAACAAAAACCGGCGTGTTTATCGGTTTAATGGTTCAAGATTACCAGGACATCCAGGCAAGTAGTGTGGGCGCTCACAATTTGATTAACGCTCATACAGCTGTGGGCAGCATAAGTATGAGCATTGCTGCCAACCGCATTTCTTATGTGTTTGATTTTCACGGACCTTCGATCACGCTCGACACCGCCTGTTCCTCGGCTTTGGTTGCGGTTCACCTCGCCTGTCAAAGTATCTGGAATCAAGAGTCGGAGATCGCTTTAGCTGGGGGTGTAAATGCCATTCTCAAGCCAGAGTACACTATAGCTGAAAGTAAAGCATCGATGCTTTCTCCGGATGGCCGTTGCAAGAGCTTTGATGCGCGAGCCAACGGTTACGTTCGGGGCGAAGGAGCCGGAATCGTTGTCTTAAAGCGTTTATCCCAAGCGCAAGCAGACGGAGATCCGATTTATGCCGTCATCCGAGGCAGTGCTGTCAATCAAGATGGTCACACGAATGGCATTACAGTTCCCAACGGACAGGCTCAAGAAGCAGCTATCCGGCAA
>DATNPI010000596.1:0-3546 GCA_036703325.1 Coleofasciculaceae cyanobacterium | reverse complement strand
CCTCCTTTTAACTCAAATTGGAACTACAGCCCAGCTTGGTGGGCGCTTTTACGCAACCAAATGGGTTATACGTTGCTTAGTCGCGTCGCCAAACCAATTCGAGACGTAATAGCAGAGTATCGCCGAGAGTGGAATTTGCCTCCGCACACTCACCCTAATGATCCCTACTCAAAGCTCGCTCAGGTGAGTCAAGCACCTGCTGAATTTGAATTTCCCAGACAGCAATTACCTAAATGGTTCCATTTCACCGGACCCTACCATTCTTCAGCGAGTCGGGAACCCGTTCCTTTTCCCTATGAAAAGTTGATCGGAAAACCTTTGATTTACGCTTCAATGGGAACGCTACAAAACCGTTTGATTAGGGTTTTTCAGGACATTGCTACAGCATGTGAAAAATTGGATGCTCAATTGGTGATTTCTCTAGGGGGTTCCGCTAAACCAGAATCACTGCCAGAATTGCCAGGAAATCCTTTAGTGGTTGAGTATGCACCTCAATTGGAAATGCTCAAAAAAGCCACCCTAATGATTACCCATGCCGGAATGAATACGACGATGGAATGCTTGATGAATGGGGTACCAATGGTTGCGATTCCAGTCACGAATGATCAACCAGGTGTAGCAGCACGTATTGCTTGGACTGGAGCAGGTGAAGCTATCCCTGTTAGTCGCTTGAGCGTTCCCAAGCTTCGAGGTGCCATACAACGGGTACTAACTGAAGATTCTTACAAAAATAATGCATCCAGATTACAAGAAGCCATTGGTCGATCAGGTGGAGTGAAGCGAGCCGCTGATATTATCGAACAGGCGATATCTACGGGTAAGCCAGTTTTGGCTTAACAGCACATTCTTGCTTAACTCCAGCGTCCTGACCGAATTCTTTCGACATCTTTGAAAAGGGCTGACCTAAATTCGTATCCGAGTAGCTGTTTGAGCTTTGGGGTGGCACGATCAATCACTTCTTGCCGCAGTTCGCGTGACGGATCTTGAAGAGGACGCACGAACTTAGGAGTATAGTTGCCAAGAATCGATACTCTTGGCTTTTCAGCAGAATTAACAGAAGTATCGTGCCAACACAGACCGTGGGAAATGACCACTGAACCTGCTTCCCTGTAACTTTTTGCGCTACTTTGAAAAAGTGTTCCAAGTCAGGTGGACTACAAAACTTCTGGCTACCAGGCGCAAAAATTGGGGCCCCGTTATCCTCGGTGAAGTCTTCAACCATCCAAATGACCTGAACCTCCATGACCGGGCTAGCTGGGAAGGGTAACCTCATTGTCCAATAAGGATAGTCCACATGCATACCCATGTTTGTTGCGCCAGGATTGAGGATGTGAGCAGAGAACCCCCCCAGAGTCATGTCTTCCCCAAGGATAGCTTCAATGATTTCGATGACTCTTGGGTGCTGTACCATGAACTCGAAGATTTCGCCTTTGTAGACCAAATTAAACAGTCGTTCTCTCTCTCCGTCGATCAACAACTTTCCTTGCTGTCTCTCCTCCTCTGCGAGTTTGAGAATAAGTGATCGCGCCTCTTGCGCCTGTGTGGCACTCAACAACTCAGGAATCAGAACATAACCCAACTGCTTCGCTTGAGGATATAAATCTTCCTTACGAGCGAGTAGCTCAGTAGTAGAAAGGTTAAATGGGCAAAAGCTTAGTACTAAGCTAATCGGCATTTAAGCTGCATTGTCGAGGAGGCAAGGCAGAAGGCAGAGGGCAGAAGGGTTAAAAGCTTTCCTCTCATCGCGAAGGTGTGCAATTTAAATGCACATGAGCTTAATTCACCACTTCCACTACTTTTGAGGCTCAAATGTTTTGAGCGATCGCACAACTATGTGTTGATTCCTTACTGCTGCTTAGAAAACATGGGATTTGAAAAACGCGATCGCGCTCTTGGCACCGCTCAAGGCGATCGCTACCGATGTTCTAAGCTAACGCGCATTTAACTTGCATATGCTCCGAGAGTTCCCCTGCCGCGAGAGCGACCTCAACAGGCTTTTTTAGATGCGTAACAGCTTAACTCAGTCTGAGTTATCAGAGGTATCACGCGCCTTCCTAATCGTTTCTGGCAACACGCCGACTAACAGCGCCAGTGCTTCATCTGGTAGTTGAGCAATTGTCTTAGCGTCAAAGTAGTACTGAAACTGATTGAGGATCATCTGAGCACGTCGCGATGACTCTATATTGTCTGTAATCTGTTTAGTCAGTCGAATCCACTGTCGCCGAATCAAATAAGCTCGCTGTCGTTCATCTGCTGATGTAGGACGGAGCAGGGAAAGATTACCCAATGGCAGCGCCAGATGACAATCTTGATCGAATTCTCCTCCTACTGCTGAACCTGGCCCGGCAAATTCAGCATGGTAGCGTTTAAAGAGAATTAGACCGTTCCGACGACGACTATCGACAATCAGCAACTCATCAATGGAAATTAGCTGATGATTGAACCAAAACTCTCCGGCCATAGGAGGTCTCTTCCTTTGTGGTACTGGAGGCTCAGGTGGTTCTGGAGGAGGACCTGAACCACAGGCCTCAGTACAAGGTTTTTCCGAGTCATGGGATGAATTAGCCAATGAATGACGCAGTATTAGGGAATTATTAGGTATCTCCAGACCTGCAGGCTTGTGCTGGCTCATAGTACTAATCAGCAACTTCTACTATTCTTGTGCCCCAGCTTCCTTAAGCAGTTGCACGACTTTGGGATAACCATTGAATTCTGCAATCATCAAGGCGGTATAGCCGCCCTGGTTTTTCACATTTACATCCACACCGACCTCAAGCAAGACTCGTACCGCATCAATATAGCCCCGATGAGCTGCCCACATTAAAGCGGTAGCGCCGGCACGATCAAAGGCATTCACCTGAGCACCAGCATTTAATAGGTGCCGCATGACATCCGTGTCGCCTCGGTCAGCTGCCTTCATCAAAATTGTCTTCCCATCAGCCGCTAGCGTATTGGCATCCGCACCCGCCTCTAGCATAACCTTAACAGTTTCTGCATGACCCTGAGTTCCCGCCAGGGTTAGAGGTGTTTCACCTAGGTTTCTGGTGTTGCAGTCGGCCCCTTTTTGCAACAAGGCTTTGACTATTTTTGTATAACCATGCAATGCTGCCAGCATCAAAGCCGTATCGCCCAGCTGATTTCTAGCATGGACGTTAGCCCCTCGCTGGAGAAGGGCGTCCACGACCCAAGCATGACCTTCCACAGCGGCAAAATGTAAAGCCATCTCCTGATCTTTGTTGCTGGCATTAATGTCAGCACCAGCATCAAGTAAAGCCGTAACAACACCTGTGTGACCCCCAGCTGCCGCCGCCATCAGCGCTGTACCTCCAGCAGAATTTTGGACATTCACGTCAGCACCAGCATTTAGTAAGGCTTGCACAACATCTGTGTGACCTTGGTCAGCTGCCAAAGTTAGAGCACTTTCACCGTCTTGGTCTTGAGCATTGACCTCAGCATCAGTAGCTAACAACAGCTGGACAACTGACAAATACCCTAGTTCAGCAGCCTGCATCAAAGCAGTTCTGCCGTCTGTGTTAGCGGCATTTA
>DATNPI010000590.1:0-18753 GCA_036703325.1 Coleofasciculaceae cyanobacterium | reverse complement strand
ACATCAAACACCATCAAACGAAATCTATTCTCTGCATCCCTCTGCTCGATCGCACTAAACTTAGCGGTATCCTCTATCTGGAAAACAATCTCACCATCGATGCGTTTACAAAAGACCGCGTTGAACTGTTGAAACTTTTATCCGCTCAAGTTGCCATTTCCATCGAAAATGCCCAACTTTACACCAACTTACAGCAGTTCAACGAAAATTTAGAGCAATTAGTCCAGCAACGCACGGCAGAACTTTCCCAAGTCCTAGCAGACCTCCAATCTACCCAAAAGAAACTGGTAGAATCCGAGAAAATGGCGTCACTAGGCGGTTTGGTCGCTGGCGTCGCCCATGAAATCAATACTCCAGTTGGCATCGGCATCACCGCAGCTTCTCTGTTAGCCGACAAAACTACAGAGTTTTTCGAGACATATAAAAGCGGACAGATGAAGCGATCGCAACTCGAAAAGTTTCTCGATACTGCCATGCAGAGCAGTAGTATGGTCTTGAGCAACCTCAACCGTGCCGCTGATTTAATCCAGAGTTTTAAACAAGTAGCGGTCGATCAGTCCAGCGAAGAACAACGCACATTCAATCTTAAACAGTATCTATCTGAGGTATTAATTCCCCTCAAACCCAAACTGAGAACCACTCATCATCAGGTGGAAATTCGAGGAAATGAAGCGATCGCGCTGAACAGCTATCCGGGCGCGTTATCTCAAATTATCACCAATCTAGTGATGAACTCCCTCACCCATGCCTACTCTCCCGAAGACGCCGGACATCTGGTTTTTGACTTTAAACAAGAGGGTGAGCAGATTATCTTGGAATACTCCGATGATGGCAAAGGCATTCCCAAGGAGAACTTAAGCAAAATCTTTGACCCCTTCTTCACCACAAAACGAGGTCAGGGAGGCAGCGGTTTGGGTTTGCATATTGTTTACAATCTGGTTACCCAAAAACTCAATGGTACGATTGAATGTGAAAGTCAAGTGGGCGTGGGGGCTAATTTTATTATTAAGTTGCCCATTGAGAGGGAGTAGGGGCTTTCCCTGGTTAGCTTAGAGTATGCGTAGACTCTCTGGCTTGCACTACCAATTGGCGGTCATGACTACAAACAAATAATAAATAACGAATAATAAATGTCAGAAGAGACTAAAAATCGGCATATTGCTGAAGACGACGAAGAATTAGTCTTTGCCGATGAAGATGATGAGGAATTAGTCTTTGCTGATGAAGATGATGAGGAACTAATTTCAGCAAACGCCGACGAGAATCAAGTAGTTTTTCCCGACACCAACGAGTTGCCCCTCCTTGCAGTAAACAGTTGGAAGGTTCTTGTAGTAGACGATGAAGCTGAGATTCACAACGTCACTAAACTGGTACTGAACGGCTTTACCTTTGAGGGTAAACCCTTAACTCTCATTAGCGCTTATTCCGGGGAAGAAGCCAAAGTGTTAATCGAAAAAAATCCAGATACTGCCCTGATTTTGCTCGACGTAGTCATGGAAACCGACGAGGCGGGTTTGGAGGTCGTAAAATACATCCGGAATATTTTACGCAACTTATTGGTGCGGATTATTTTACGCACTGGTCAGCCGGGACAAGCACCAGAAGATGTAGTGATTATTAACTACGATATTAATGACTATAAAACGAAAACCGAGCTAACGACTCGCAAACTATTTACTGCATTGGTGGCTGCATTGAGAGCATTTCGCACTCTCACCAAGCTAGAGGAAAGTAGAAGGGAATTGGCACAAATTGCTCAAGCTTCGGCACGGTTTGTACCCCGTCAATTTTTGCACTTTCTACAAAAGGACAGTATTGTTAATGCCCAACTGGGAGACTCGGTGCAAGCCGCAATGACCATTCTGTTTGCCGACATTCGCTCCTTTACCAGCTTGTCGGAGAAGATGTCTCCCCAGGAAAATTTTGATTTTATCAACTCCTACTTGCGTCAAGTTGGTCCAGTCATCCGCCAGCACAACGGCTTTATTGATAAATATATTGGCGATGCCATCATGGCTCTGTTTCCCGAAACCGCCGATGATGCCGTCGCCGCCGCCATCGAGATGCAAAAACAGGTGGCAATCTATAATGAGTATCGTCAAAACAGTGGCTACCTGCCCATTGCGATCGGCGTTGGCATCCATAGCGGCAGCTTAATGCTGGGTATCATTGGGGAAGAGGAGCGCATGGACAGCACCGTGATTGCCGATGCGGTGAACCTGGCGTCTCGCTTGGAACAGTTAACTAAGCTCTACGGCGCAGGCATTATTGTTAGCGTTCAAACCCTGTCTCAGCTTGATGACCCCCATAAATACACCTGTCGATTTCTTGACCGAGTGACGGTAAGAGGGAAACAGGCTCCTGTGGCTGTATTTGAAATGTACGACGGCGACCCTCAGCCCCTCAGAGAACTCAAAACTCAAACCAAAACTGCGTTTGAGCAGGGCATTTGGCTCTATTACCAGGAGGAATTTACCGCAGCACGGCAATACTTCGAGCGGGTTTTGCGAGTGAATGACCACGATTTAGCCGCCCGTCTTTATCTGGAACGCTGTGATCTATCCCAACAAACTGGATTAAACCTGAAGTGGGAGGAAGTTGAAGTTTTCCCTAAGAAAGGATGATTTTGAAGCTAACGAAGAAATTTAGAATTGGGATTTTCATTCTGTCGTTGTAAGCAATTGATTATGGCACTTAACTTGGAATTACACATAAAATTCTGTGGTATTTTGCCTACTTACTTGTCTTAATCGGCAGCATAATGGTGAACTCCGTTCCCTGGGCTGGTGTTGAGTTTACCTCAATTTTACCCTGATGCTGAGTAATAATTTGGTAGGTAATGGTCAGACCTAAACCCGTACCCTTACCTGGGTTTTTTGTTGTGAAAAATGGGTCGAATATCTGGTGTTTAATTGTCGATGCAATCCCAGAGCCATTATCAGCAATTCTAATCACAACCGAGTTTTGACCTGATACTTCGGTACGAATCCAAATACAAGGAGTTGCAGATTGTAGATTAGAAGGTTGCAGGTTATCTTCAGAACCTTCAAGTTTCAACCTTTCAACCTTCAACTCTTCCAAGGCATCGATCGCATTGCACAGGAGATTCATAAACACCTGATTGATTGGCGCTGGAGTACACTCTACCAGCGGCAACTCGCCATACTCTTTGATGACCTTAATTCCTTGCTTGAGGCGGCTGTTGAGAATGAGTAGGGTGTTATCGATTCCTTCGTGGATGTTGACCGGCTTCATTCCGGCTTCGTCCAGACGGGAGAAGTTTCTCAGAGACAGAACAATCTCACGGATGCGATTAGCACCCCCCTTCATTGAGGAAAGGATTTTGGGCAAGTCTTCAGCAAGGAAGTCGAAATCAATTACTTCAAGCTGCTTTTGAATAGGTAGTAGCGGTTCAGGATACTGTTGCTGATAGAGACGCAGCAATGAGAGTAAATCTTCAATATATTCACTGATGTAGTCAAGGTTGCCGTAGATGAAGTTGACGGGATTGTTGATTTCGTGAGCAATCCCAGCAACCATCGCTCCTAAGCTTGACATTTTTTCTGTATAAATTAGCTGGACTTCGGCTTGCTTTAGTTCCTGGGTGTAGGCAGCGATGCGCTGGATTAGCTGATTGAGGGAAGTCGCTAAGACACCGACTTCATCGTTGCTGGTAACAGGTGCCTTAAGTGCGAAGTTGGACTCTTCTGTTACCTGTTGGGCGACGTTGGTAACATCCCGGATGGGCTGGACGATCGCTCTAGTGGTATACACAGCTAGTGCCGATGCGATCGCCACCGATAGCAGCATACTGGCAACAATTATCTGCACCCGCAACTCACCCGCCCGCTCTAAGGTAGCAGTCGCTTGCATATCTTCTTTCTGAGCCGCCTCAATCACCTGGTTTAATTGATGAAAAAGGCGATCCAGGGTGATTGCTACTTCACCACTGCTATTCCTCAACAGTTGCTGCTGGGCTGGTAAAATCTCATCTGGCTTCAAATTCCAGGGATCGATTTGCTCCAAGAGAGACGCGGTGAGGCTCCCGTAAGCCTCTATGGTGATGGCGGCAGTCTTTAGTAAATCCTGCAACTTCTCGGTGTCCGCTGTTGCTCCGTTGCTGGAAGGGTTTACAAAGCGTTCCGTTTCTGATATTGTCGCTTTGGCTTTGTTAAGACTTCTAACAAACTCGTCTTTTTCATATTGCAGCCAGAGTGAATTTCCCAGGACAACAGGAAATCGAGAAGCATGCGATCGCGCCTGCAAAATTGCAGCTTGTAATTCCCTTAGCAGATGTTCTTGCTGATGGGCACGAGTTAGCTGCGCGAAGGATTGTCTCTGGTAATGCTCTCCAATCGCTAACCCCGCGCTAGTTCCTAAAAGCGCAATCCCAACGGCAAGCGCATACCCAGCGCCAATTTTCCGACGGATACTGGCACTTGCTAGCGATCGCTTAACCCAGCTGTTCACCGTGGCTACCGTAGGGCTTCGATTTTCCACCTGATCCTCAGCTGACACAGCTTGATTTTCTTGAAGCCGCACCAGCGACAGCAAGTTACAGAATACTGAGTACTTGTGGCCACTTGAATTCATTGGTGCCTGGGAGCGACGTCCACTCGGAATCGCCGTGTTTGCCGCTCGTATAAAAATCCTTTATAGCCTGTATAAACGGTTCAAATAAAACAATTCAATGAAGTTTTTAATAAGTTTTCCTAGCCTCTTGATGGAAGAGTGGAGGAGAACTTTATGGTATATGAGGCTAAATAGTCAGGATTTTGTATCATTCGTAACAATTACAGGGATCGCCTCGCTCTAATATCACAGCTTGAATGTATGTGTCTCTATATAAACAGGCTGAATTAAAAGAGGGGTATATTAAGGCATGGCAAGACGACTCGGACGACGTAATTTTCTGCTCTACAGCTCTGCGACTTTGGGAACAAGTATTCTCTTGAAAGCTTGCGGCAGCACTCAATCAACAAGCACTACAGAAAGTCCGGCGGCAGGTGGCTCCCCAAGCGCATCTACAGCTTCTGCAACAGGCGGTGGCGGAAACACCATCAAAGTCGGGATTCTCCACTCTCTTAGCGGCACGATGGCGATTAGCGAGAAGAGTGTGGTAGATGCCGAACAACTAGCCATTGAGGAAATAAATAAAGCGGGTGGCGTCCTAGGCAAGCAAATTGAGGCGATTGTTGAAGATGGCGCTTCTGACTGGCCCACCTTTGCTGAGAAAGCGAAAAAGCTGATTGATCAGGATAAAGTAGTAACCGTCTTCGGTTGTTGGACTTCTGCCAGCCGCAAGGCAGTGCTGCCAGTTTTTGAAGAGAAAAAACATATGCTCTGGTACCCTGTGCAATACGAGGGTCAAGAGTGTTCAAATAATATCTTTTACACAGGTGCTGCCCCTAATCAACAAATCGAGCCATCCGTTGATTGGTTGCTAGAAAATAAAGGCAAAGAATTCTTCCTAGTTGGTTCAGACTACGTTTTCCCGCGCACAGCTAACACCATCATCAAAGCGCAGTTGCAAGCCAAAGGCGGCAAAACTGTTGGGGAAGACTACTTACCACTGGGTAATACTGAAGTCACGGCAATCATCGCAAAAATCAAGCAAGCTCTCCCCAATGGTGGCGTTATCTACAACACTCTCAACGGCGATAGCAACGTAGCTTTCTTCAAGCAGTTGAAAGGTGCTGGCTTGGGCCCAGATAAATATCCCTCAGTTTCAGTGAGTATCGCTGAAGAGGAAGTCAAGGCGATTGGGGTTGAATATCTTAAAGGCCACTACGCTGCCTGGAACTACTTCCAAACGGTGGATACGCCAGCCAATAAAAAGTTTGTTGACGCCTTCAAGGCCAAATATGGTGCAGACCGGGTGACGAATGACCCAATGGAGGCGGCTTACATTGCCGTTTATATGTGGAAGCAGGCAGTAGAAAAAGCCGGAAAAGCTGATGATTTAGAAGCCGTGCGTAAAGCAACCTATGGCTTGACATTTGATGCCCCTGAAGGCAAAGTCACTATGAATAACAACCATCACTTATCCAAATTCGTGCGGATTGGTGAGATCGCAGATAGCGGTTTGTTTACCATTACTAAGTCCACAACCTCAGCTGTTGAGCCAATTCCCTGGAATCAATACGTGGCAGAAACAAAGGGCTTTGCGTGTGACTGGGCTGATCAGAGTAAAGGTGGTAGATTCAAAAAAGCTTAAAAAGTTTTAATGCGTTAGCAATTACCTATTAGCGATTAGCAATTAACGATGTTGATATATCCAAAATTCTTGCTAATACCTAATAGGTGATAATTGCTAATTAATCAGAGCTAATAAGTCAACTGAAGGCTGAAGTATGAAGTATGAAGTATGAAACCACCCCATCCCCTAGGTGATGGAGCTTGAATATTGAAACAATTTTTAGGCTTATGCCCACAAAGGGCAGGGCATGTACTGATTTTCTTGTTTACTTCATCCTGCCCTTCGGAAACGGCTACGCCGAACATCCTTTACACTTGGTGACTTCTTTGGTCAAAACTCACAACGTTTAGGAGAAAGTGAGTGCTTCCAGGACTGCTAGACGGACTATTTAATGGTCTTAGCATCGGCGCTGTTTTGTTAATAGCCGCGCTGGGGTTAGCCATTGTCTTTGGACTGATGGGCGTGATTAACATGGCTCACGGTGAGTTGATGATGCTGGGAGCTTACACAACCTTCGTTGTGCAAAATGGCTTCAAGCTTCTGGGTAAACCGTGGTTTGAGACTTATATTTTATTTGCCCTGCCGATCGCGTTTCTGGTGGCAGCGGTGGTGGGTTTAGTTTTGGAACGGGGGGTGATTCGATACCTTTACGGACGCCCCCTGGAAACATTGTTGGCAACCTGGGGTGTGAGCCTGATTTTGCAACAGTTTATGCGTAGCGTGAACTGGGTACTAATAATCGGTCTGACTCTGTTTTGTCTGCTATTTTTTGGGGCGCTATGGATTTTATCTCGACGCCCGGATTTTGAGCGGATTCGAGGGTGGGTGGTGGCAGTGATGTTGCCTCTTTCTGTGGGAATTGCTGGTGCTACGGGGGTATTCTTGAGCCAGACTTACAAACTGGCAGTTAATAAGCCTTGGTTTGGCGCTCAGAATGTGGATGTGACGGCACCGAGTTGGCTACAGGGTGGTTTGCCACTGGGAAGCTTTCAGCTGCCCTTCGCACGACTGTTCATCATCGGGCTAACAATTATTTGTGTTGCGAGTATTTACCTGTTCTTACAGCGTTCGCCTTGGGGCTTGCGGATTCGGGCAGTGACACAAAACCGTAGTATGAGTGCTTGTTTGGGTATCCCCACCCAGAAGGTAGACGCCCTCACCTTTGCTCTCGGTTCTGGCTTGGCAGGTATCGCTGGTTGTGCGATTAGTTTGTTGGGTTCTGTGGGACCAAACACTGGGCAGAATTACATTGTGGATACGTTCATGGTGGTGGTGGTTGGTGGTGTCGGTAAGCTGGTGGGGACTATTGTTGCCGCGCTTGCGATCGGTACAGTAAGCTACTTCATTGGTTCGGGGACACTGGCTTTGGCGTTGCCACCGATAGAAGCGCTAAAACCCCTGGTTGAGTTGTTCACCTTTTTTGCAACAACCAGTATGGCGAAGGTGATGGTATTTGCTCTGATTATTGCTTTCCTTCAGGTGCGACCGGGTGGAATTTTTCCTCAGAAAGGGCGTTCTGTTGATGCCTGATATCGATTTTGGATTTTGGATTTTGGATTTTGGATTAGTATGTCCCAAGCTATCGACTAGAGGACTTACGCATTCGCAGAGCTAATCCCCCAACGAAAGGGGGGAACAAGATCTTAGTTTCAGCCTAACGATGTGTGGCTTCACAAAATCGAAATGGCATAAGAAGTTTTGAGTGTGAGGCGTGAGTTTTAAGGATAGGTTCTCAAGTGCAGATGTAGAGGTAAGTTGCGATGACGGTAGATGCAGCCATAGAAATTCCAGGTATTGAAAGGCGGCATCGGCGTCGCCGATTACTGCTAATTGAGGTGGGCGTTGTTGTAGCGATCGCACTCCTGCTAATTTTGATCATGCCAGTGATTCTGACTGGCTTCCGCCTCAGCCTCTTGGGGCGATTTTTAGCATTAGCGATCGCTGCTCTTGGTATTGACTTGATTTGGGGCTACACCGGACTATTGAGTCTCGGTCATGGCGTCTTCTTTGCCCTTGGCGGTTACGCCTTAGCGATGCATCTACAATTAGCACCGCTACAACCTGGTATTTTGCCGGAATTTATGAACCTATACGGCGTTACCCAAATCCCTTGGTTTTGGAAACCATTTGGTTCCTTTGGTTTTGCCGCCGTTGCTGTTATTGTCATTCCTGGCTTATTGGGAGCAATCCTTGGCTATTTAGTATTCCGCAACCGCATCAAAGGGGTTTACTTTTCCATCCTTACCCAGGCAGCAACGATTGTCTTTTTCAACTTCTTCAATGGTCAACAGAAACTCTTCAACGGCACGAATGGTCTGACGAACTACAAAACCCTGCTGGGAGCAACTGTAAATACACCACAGACGCAGTTCGTCTTCTACACTCTCACGGTATTGTTTCTGGTAGCTAGTTATGCTCTATGTCGTTCGCTTACCGAGGGGCGCTTTGGAAACCTGCTAATTGCGATTCGTGATGACGAAAGCCGTGTGCGCTTTACCGGCTATAACCCTACGGGTTATAAAGTCTTCGTGTTTGCGATTTCTGCGGCGCTTGCGGGTCTGGCTGGGGCAATGTTCACACTCCAGAGTGGCATCATCTCACCCAAGGCAATGGATATTGCTTTTTCAATTGAGATGGTGATTTGGGTAGCAGTAGGAGGTCGGGCCACCCTGGTGGGAGCAATACTGGGTGCACTATTGGTGAATTTTGGCAAGAGTTTGTTGAGTGAGAAGTTTCCAGAAATCTGGCTATTTTTCCAGGGGGGGCTGTTTTTGATTGTTGTGACGGTGCTGCCTGATGGGGTAGTAGGCTGGATGCGATCGCAGGGAGTGGAACAGATGCGATCGCTTTTGGGACAGCGCAAACAAGTTCTCACTTACCCCAGCCTGGAAGAAGACCCAGAAGTGCAGCGTGAACGAGAAAATCTAGGGACTAGGGACTAGGGACTAGGAAAAAGATTAGACACCCATGAGCAAAGCTCATAACAAAAGATGAAAATCTTTTTCCTCCCCCTCTCCCCCTCTATTTTCAAGTTAGCAATTAATCTCGACATTCTGAGCTGAAAGTTAGTAGTTAGAGATGCGGCATGAACGAAAAAATATTAGAAATTGAAAATTTAACCATTAGCTTCGACGGCTTTAAGGCGCTCAACAAGCTGAATTTCAGCATGGATGTCGGAGAACTACGAGTGGTGATTGGCCCCAATGGCGCTGGCAAGACGACATTTCTGGATGTCATTACTGGCAAGGTACAACCGACTGAAGGTCGAGCACTGTTTAAAGGTCGCAATTTGCGACGCTTGTCAGAACACCAAATCGCTTTATTGGGCATCGGTCGCAAGTTCCAAACACCCCGCGTCTATCTCAACCTCACGCCTCGTGAAAACCTTGACCTCGCCTGGAACCGACACAAAAACGTTTTCACAACCCTGTTTAAACGTCCCTCCTCAACTGATCGGCAAACGGTAGTAAGCTTGCTAGAAACAGTTGGCTTAACCGCCAAAGCAGATCTCCCTGCTGCTTTGCTTTCCCACGGAGAGAAGCAACGGCTAGAAATTGGGATGTTAGTCGCCCAGTCGCCAGATTTGCTACTGGTGGATGAACCGGTTGCGGGTTTGACTGACGAAGAGACAGAAAACATTGGGAATTTACTGTTAGCCTTGGCAGAAAGTCATTCGATTTTGGTGATTGAGCATGATATGGAATTTGTGCGCCAGATTGCTCGAAAAGTGACGGTGCTGCACGAAGGGTCAGTTTTATGCGAAGGCAGCATTGAGGAAGTGCAAAATGACCCCCTTGTGATTGAAGTGTATTTGGGTCAGCAATTGGAAGACAGTAGTGAAATCAATCTGGAACAAGGACAATCTGAGTTGTTAGAGGTAGCGACAGATAATTATGGCTCAAACTAATCATTCAGTCTTGCCACCCTCAGATAAAACCCAGCCGCAGTTAATGCTGCAAGTCTCTAACCTCAATGTCTACTACAACGAAAGTCACATTCTGCGTAATGTGGATTTGAGTGTACCAACAGGGCAGATGATTTGCCTAATTGGGCGTAATGGCGTTGGCAAGACAACGTTGCTCAAGACAATTATCGGGTTGCTCAAACCCCGCAGCGGTACGATTACTCTAGCGGGAGAACCGATAACCAACAAATCTCCAGATCGACGCGCAAGGCTAGGGATTGGCTATGTTCCCCAAGGGCGGGAAATTATTCCCCGTTTGACGGTGAAGGAGAATTTATTGCTGGGTTTGGAGGCGCGTCACAACGGGAGAAGCGGTAAGGAGGAAATTCCTGAGGAAATCTTTGGGCTGTTTCCTGTCTTAAAAACCATGCTGTCCCGGATGGGTGGTGATTTGAGTGGTGGACAACAACAACAACTTGCGATCGCGCGTGCCTTAATGGGAAAACCCAAGTTACTCGTCTTAGACGAACCCACCGAAGGTATTCAACCCTCAATCATCCTGGAAATCGAAGCCGCTGTCCGCCGCATTGTTGAATCTACTGGAATTTCTGTACTGCTAGTCGAGCAACACCTGCACTTTGTCCGGCAAGCTGATAGATACTACGCCATGCAAAAAGGCGGTATCGTCGCTTCTGGTTCAACAAACGAACTCAGCAATGAAGTTATTCAAAGGTTTTTAGCCGTCTAACAAAGGTAGTGTTATTGAGGGGGAGAGGGGGGACAGGGAGAGAGGGAGAATTTAACTCTCTGGGTTATTTCTGCCACCCTTGTCTAGAGACATAGTAGGTTGGGTAGAGCGACGGCGAAACCCAACAAAAGCTGATGACGGAGTTGGTTTCGTTACCTCAACCCAACCTACTGGCTTATGAGAGAAGTAAAAGTATTACATCTCTTTGCAAAAATGACCAGATCTGGTTAGCATTCATCTATGCAGCCCCTAGATTCTGGCAATCACCAAAAGAACGAAGCTGTCACCGATCCATCTAATCCAGCGCACCAATTCAGGGTTGCCGCAATTGCTGGAAATTGGCTCAATCGCATCAGCCGCCGTTGGAGTATTCACAAAAAAATTGCCTACGGGTATATCTTAGCGATTAGCATCGCGGTTCTGGGAACTGGCGCTGGGCTAATTGTGGGAGAGTATTATGACGACAAAGCCGTAGAGAAATTCAGAACCACTCAGAAAAGATATGAGCTGATGGATCATCTAGAAAAAGCTGTTCTAGAGGTGAAGGTTCATCAGCAACGAGTAGTTGCTTCCCCTGAAAACGATGTATATCGTCAGGAAGACGAGATAGTTCAATTGCTTGAGAGTATCACTGAAGCAAGGAAGCTCATATCTGAACTTAAATTAAACTTAAAAGATGAGCGCGGTCTTTCAACAGAAGAGGCGGTAAAATCAAAAACATTATTGCAGACTTACGCGACTGAACTGAAAGCTTACTCTTGGTTAGTTGAATCACTCTTAAACAAAATAGATACCGATAACCCCAAATCGAAGGGGACACAGGTTGCCAAGCCATTTTTGATAACGATGCTCAAGGGGAAGCTAGCACCCAAGTTTGAAAAGCTTTCAGCAAGTTTAGAAGAACTGGTTGAGTCTAATGTAGAGCAACGGAAGCAGGCGGAGGCTACTTTTAAAGCGGCAAAACTCCTGCGGGTGACAATCATCGTAGCTAGCATGATGCTCTCAATAGCGATCGCAGCAATTTTAGCCTACTACACGAGTCGTGCGATCGCTCGTCCCATCAAAGCTGTCACTGATGTAGCTAAACAAGCTACCCAAGAAGGAAATTATGACTTACAAGCGCCAGTTACTACCGAAGATGAAGTTGGTGTCTTAGCCACCTCCCTCAATCAGCTTATCGAACAGGTAGCAACACAACTTCGAGAATTGAAGCAAGCCCAAGCCCAACTAATTCAGAGTGAAAAAATGTCTGGTTTAGGGCAAATGGTAGCAGGAATTGCTCATGAAATCAACAACCCGGTTAACTTCATCTACGGCAACCTTAAGTACACCAATGACTATACTCAAGACTTACTAGAATTACTGCATCTATATGAGCAGTACTATCCCCAGCCAGAACCAGAAATTAAAAGCAAGATAGAGGATATTGAACTCACTTTTATCAACGAAGATTTGCCTAAAACTCTGAACTCCATGCACCTGGGGGCAGAGCGTATCCGACAGATTATTCAGTCTCTACGGAACTTCTGCCGTCTAGACGAAGCTGAACTGAAATCCGTCGATATCCATGAAGGGCTGGAAAATACTTTGTTTATTCTGAGCCACCGACTTAACCAGAGAATTGAAGTTATTAAGGAATATGGGACTTTACCCTTAATTGAGTGCTATCCAGCTCAACTGAATCAAGTATTCATGAATATTCTCAGCAATGCCATTGATGAACTACTAGAGCATAAGGAATTATCCCAGCCGCAGATTGTAATTCAGACAAAACTCATTGATGAACACCAAATTGAGGTGCGGATTCGGGATAATGGTTGCGGTATTGCACCAGAAATTATAGACAAAATATTTGACCCCTTTTTCACCACAAAGCCAGTTGGGAAAGGAACAGGGATGGGACTAGCTATTTGCTACCAGATTGTCGAGCAACATTATGGCAAGGTTGAAGTTATTTCAGAGCCAAATGAAGGAGCAGAATTTGTAGTAACTTTGCCGATGAAGCATGATTCCACTCAGTGATAAGCTGTACCCCTAGAGTCATCTCAAGACTTACGCAGTAACTCTACATTTAGGGTACTCTGCAACGCACCCTACCCTAGGACTAGGGACTAATGGATAATTTTGCGTAAGTCCTGCTCTATGGGGAAAATCCAAAATCTAAAATCCTTGCATCCAAAATAGGGCAACTACTTAGCCATAGTTTTCTTAACTGGCTAAACGTTAAGATTTACTGAGATTGAGGTTAAATTTGGATTGTGAGCTTTTAATAGATAGTTGGAAACGTTTTGTAGTTGACTTCAGCTTAAAAGGTTAACTTTTGATTAACAACCGCTCCCCCAGGAAGAGTGGCTAAAAAACTCCAATAATTGTCTCGCGCTCACTCGTAACCATGACCGAGAGGATATTCAATCAAGCTGACATATTGAGTCAAGCAGAAGCTTTGGGTTTTGTTTGTGAGTGCGATCTTCAGGGCAGCTGCCAGATTCTTCCGCCACAAAAAACGGAAAGGTGGAAATTGCAGCAAGTAGAAGACAGATGGTTACTTTTAGTGGGTAATGTCCCTCAAATTAATTGTCGTCTATGTGAAGTAATAATTTTTTTAGAGCGTCGTTGGTTAAGTTACCAAAACCAGGAAGATACTGAGCCTTCTCCTTAATTATCATTACGTCTTTTAGTGAGATATTGGAAGCCGAGACTCGTCAACTTTTAGGTTAAAGCTAAGAATCTTCTTGACTAAGATAGCTCGACCATTATAGTTTGTATGCACTTCTAACTCAGCATCGGCTTGAGCCTCAAATAAAAGACGTTCTCTTGGAAAAACCACTCGTTCAAAGTAACATTCAGAATCATTGAAAATCCGAATGATTTGTAACTGGTTTGTCGTGTTGGCATATCCACAAAGAATTTGCTCCGAGGAATCAATTCGTTGTAATTTTACTGTTGATGCCATTAGGCTTAACCTCTGGTAAAAAAAACTGAATTTAACTAATATGTAGCCCTAGTCTTAACACCTCTGTTTTGTGTAAACTTAACCTTGCTTGTTTAAAGATATCTCAGCATTAGATTAAGATTGAGTTAAATATTTTTTAAGTTCTTTGAATACCAATAGCTATAGTACTGACACCAATATTTTGGCGGTGCAGGGGAGCAATCGCCTTTCTTTCAACATCAAACGAAGTTAAAATCACTCAGATTTTACTTCAAATTTTCCTATAAAGTATTGAAACAAACAGCACAAATGAGTAAGTCGTAGTAATGTTGCCCTGACTTGCTCTGCGAGACTCTACTGCCGAACAGTATCGGGCACTCACCTATAATCAGAGCTAAAGATTGTTGACAGATGACAGTAAAGATGCCGCTAGCGGCGAGTTCCCTGCCGCACTCTAATAGCTCTCAGGTAGTACTCAACCGATTTTTAGTTTGTGGGCTTGGTAGTTTAGGTCAACAATGTGTCGTCGCTCTTAAGGAGTTTGGGGTTAGCATCATTGCGATTGAAGAAGTGCAACCCAGAAGCTGGGAGATTCCTGATCTACCAAACTTATTAGAAAAATTGATCATCGGCGATTGCCGCCAAGAGAGTGTTTTAGAGCAGGCAAAGATTCGGCAGTGTCGGGCTGTCCTTTTAGTTACTAGCAGTGAGCGCGTAAATATAGAAACAGCCTTTGCGGCGCGGCTGTTGAACCCTCAAACTCGTTTAGTTGTCCGCTCTGCCAAGGAAAAACTCAATGATCTCTTGAGTACGCACCTAGGAAATTTTGTTTCCTTTGAGCCGACTGAGCTACCTGTCACCGCTTTTGCCCTTGCTGCTCTGGGGACTGAAACATTAGGATTTTTCAACCTGGAAGGACAGGAATTACGAGTGGTGAAGCGCCAAATCCAACTCGGTGATGTGCTTTGCAGACGTGTGTTGCATGAACTCAACAGTCGCACACGTCGGGTTCTAAGTCATACACCCAAGTTATCTAGGGCGCGTACAGGTTTTCACCAGTGGGAGCCACAGACACCCGTGCGGGCGGGAGATACCCTGGTTTACATTGAACTGACAGAAAAGTCGGTCGGTCGTTCAGAGGAACCGGAAACGGATACTAAGCGGAATCGGTGGCAGTTCTGGCAAGCGATTGCACAAAGTCTGAGTTGGAGCAACCTGAAGCTGAAGCTGTTCGAATTCTGGCGATCTACCTACCAGCATCAGGCACGGCGCGTGGCAATCGTCAGCGGCATTACAGTGCTTATCCTGTGGCTGTGTGGAACGTTTTTGTATCAGTTGAACTATCCCAACATGGGCTTGGCAAATGCCTTTTACACTACGGCAATCCTACTACTGGGAGGATTCGGAGACCTCTTCGGAGGATTCAACTTCAAGATTTCGGTTCCCTGGTGGTTGCAGTTGCTTAGCCTGGGACTAGGATTGGCAGGCACCGCTTTCGTGGGGGTATTGTATGCGCTGCTCACGGAGATACTCTTAAGTACTAAATTTGAGTTTTCAAAGCGGCGTCCGCCGGTGCCGCAATATGATCATGTGGTACTGATTGGATTAGGCCGGGTGGGCCAGAGGGTGGCAGCTCTGTTGCAAAAGTATCAGCAGCCTCTGGTTGGCATTAGCAGTACAGAGATAGACCCAAACATCTTACCGCAGTTACCAATAATTACTGGCGACTATGCCGAAGCCTTGAAGACGGCGAATCTCGCCACAGCGAAAAGTGTCCTTGTGGCAACTGATGATGAAATGGTGAATCTGGAAGTCGGTCTGATGGCTCATGCGGCCAATCCTACCGGCGGTTTAGTTATCCGAACATTTGAGCAAGGCTTGAGTAACAATTTGGCGCAGCTGTTACCCGATGCCCAAGTGCTGTGTGCCTATGCTTTGGCAGCAGAAGCGTTTGCGGGGGCGGCATTTGGAGAAAACATCGATAACCTGTTTCGCCTCAACAATCAGACAATCCTGGTGACAGAATATCAAATTGAAGCAAACGATACACTCAATGGGTTGCTGCTGGCGGAGGTTGCCTATGGCTACGGAGTGGTGCCTGTTCTCTACCAAAAAGGGCAAGATACTCCTGTATTGATGCCTTCTGATGATACACGCCTTGCTGTGGGCGATCGCATGGTGGTTCTGGCAACTAGCATTGGTCTGCGACGCATTGAGCAGGGTAGAGTTAGCATCACACCGAAAAAGTGGCGAGTGCAAGTAGACAAAGCCTTGACACAGGAAGCGATTTTTGAGGGGGCAAATGCGATCGCTCGGATTTCCGGATGTGACCTCAGCACCGCCAGAGCCTTGATGCACAATTTACCGGGTACACTGCAAGTGCCCCTGTATAAGCACCAAGCGCAACGCCTTGTGCGATCACTAGTTAAAGCTCAAGTTAGAGCTCGCTTAGTTCCCCTCTAACTTGTTGAAAATAGAGGAGGAGAACAGAGATTTTCCCTATTAGCACCTTCAAGATCGAAAATGACGCAATTTTAATAGGGTTATAGCATCTCTTTCCGACTCTCTCTTTGGCAATGAGAGCGGCTGATTGTGTTCATGAATTACTTTGACGGTGCAGTTCCCATACCTCCAAAAACGCAAGAGTTCCTATTTTCTACTGCCTAGAGTGACGCTAGAGCGTTAGCAGGAGCTTGCCAAAGGAAACTCGCTACGGGTATTTACGTATATCTACGCATATTTGCTGAGAGTACTTACGAGGTTTGGCTCAGGCATACAAAAATTGATCAAGACAGAATAGATGAGGGAAAGGAAGAAGAAGCCTAGTAAATACGCCAAATAAGGAAATTATGCCAAACCAGGAAGTTATGCAATCAACCATCGAGCGACCAATCTCCAATACAGAGTTGAAGTGTGTCGCTTATGAGGAACTTTATCAGCATTTACAAGAGTTACCAAACACAATCATATCTCTCCAGTACGCTCCTAAAGTATTCCTAAGCTTCAACGTGCGCGAAGCGAAGCTGGGTCGTATTGTGTCTGAGGGAATGAGAGATATGGCGTTTGAATGCGAGATTCGCGGAAATACTTACACATTTATCCAGGAACATTTAGAACAAATGAGTAAGCGCGAGATCAATGAACTGTTTGAGCATTTAAGGTTAAATAGCGTGAATTAGACATACACAAAATCTCAGCCCAAACGAAGCCGAAACTCCTTGCTTTGTGCTTGCCGTCTGATATTTGATTATGACCAAGTTTTGGGGTTGACCAGGCAGCGGAGCGATCGCAAATCGCACTATACACATAATCCCGCTTTGCCTTAGCTTCAACTCAACGCTGGAATTGATGAATCTGAACTTAATTGAGCCAAGCCCAGCAGGAGGTGCTTACCTCCTGTCTGCACACTAGAATTTTCTGCCAGTCTCCTCACAGATAGACAACGCTAATTAGCTTGGACAATCTTAAGGGCTGGAGCGATCGCTTGAGAAGCTAATTCGGTTTGTCCCGCTTCTACTAACCTCTTGGCCAGATCAGCCAACGTCCAAGCTTTTTCACTCTCATCCCCAATAGCGTTTGCCATTTGTAAGGCTGGGTTATATTGTTTTGCTTCAGCCAACTCCATCGCTGTTTCAGAGAACCATCTATCCGGCCTAGAAGGGCCGTATTGAATGCTAGAAACTACCTGCACGGCCTCTGCAACTTTTCCAGTTTCAGCCAAACTGGCAGCTATATAAACAAACGCCGTGGCTTTAAGATTGTCATCCTTGATGGTAGAAGTCACCTCTTTGGCACGGTCATATTGCCTAGCTTTAGCCATGCTGCTGACGATGCTATGCAATGCCAAAGCTTTACCGTCGTCATGCTTAATGGTAGACGCTACCTGCAAGGCACGGTCAATTTGTCCGGATGAAGCAAAACTGATGGCAATCCTAGACAACATAGGCTGTTGTTCCATAGAGCCAACTTTAATCGTCTTTGCCATCTGCCAGACTTGCTCTAATTGTTTCGCCTCAGTCAAACTCTCAGCGAAACGACCCAAGGCTATAGGTTTGGCAGCGTCAATTTGGATAGTTTTTACTAGCTGCAAGGCACGGTCAAACTGTCCCGCCTTTGCCAAGGTGCCAGCGATGCGACCCAAGGCATCCGCCTTATGATAGCCGCGCTGGATTGTATTTGCCAGTTGCAAGGCACGGTCAATTTGTCCCGATGAAGCCAACTTGTCAGCAATGTTAATAATTGCCTCGTGTTTGTAACTTTTCGCCTCATCGGTATTTGCTATGGTATTTGCTATTTTCAAGGCTTGCTCATACTTGCCAGCCTCAGCCAAGGTGGCAGCAATGCGACCCAATGTAGACGCTTGCATACCATAAAGGTTGATTGTATTTGCTACTTGTAAGGCTTGGTCAAACTGTCCCGCTTGAGCCAAACTGTAAGCCATACCATCTAACTCCCGTACTCGATGGAAGTCATTTTTGATGGTAGAAACCAGCTCTAGAGCTTGGTCATATTGTCCCGTCCTTACCAATTTCTTTGCTATGCTACCCAAGGCAACGGCTTTCTCCTCGCTATATCGGAATGTATAGGTATTAGCTAGCTGCAAGGCGTGATCGATTTGTCCCCCCTTTGCCAATCCGCTGATTACGCCACCTAATGCCAAGTCTTTGAAAGGGCAATACTTCATCCTATCTACCAGATCTAGGGCTTGGTCGTATTGTCCTACCATAGCCAAATACCCAGCTATTTCAGCCAACGGTCGCTCTTTCATAGCGTCGCGCTTAGAAAGAGTATTCTCTTGCCAGATTTGGCAGATTTGTTGAGCCGGTGCTTTCTTAACATCTACCTGTGCTGAGGATTGGGATTTTGGATAAATTGAGGCGATACCGACTAGGCCACAGAGGGTGACAAGTGTCAGGAAGACGTTTCGAGGTTGCATAGCGTTCACTTGAAGTAGAAGGTTTGTTTCGAGA
>DATNPI010000572.1:0-19910 GCA_036703325.1 Coleofasciculaceae cyanobacterium | reverse complement strand
ATCCCCTGTAAGCCTCCACAAGGTAGTTGAAGGTGCCAAATGTAGGCTGTAAAAGCATCCTTGGCTATCACAAGAAGTTTTTTCAGAATTTTAGGAACAAAATTGGTTACTTTTGATACAAATAACTAGGAAATAAATTTTGCGTTAACAAAGCGGACGCAGAAGCGTACTTCGCAAAGCCAAAATCTCCAAACACCAAAAATTTGTAGTACGACACTTCCGGGTGTGGAGGGTGGGCAACAGTATCTTCATAACCTTCATTCCCCCACTGAAAAGTGGGAAGTTTGTTCGTTGTCAAGAGGCAATTTTTTTGACTCTATCTGACAATAGTTTCGTTTTACCATCGAGAATTTTTTCAATAAAACCCAAAATGTACGACCTAACAAACTTCACTATAGATGATATGTACAAATGCGCGATCGCGCTACGAAATATGGACTCTGGCTGCAAAAGTATGGAAGAATTAGCGAATCGAATGATTCACTATCTCTATGAGCATCTTCTTGATGGTCAAACTGGCAAACGTGCCTGTTCTCTCGTTCGTTTTTTCAAGATTCATCCATACGGAGATCTCACAACTCATTCAGCAGTTTGGTTTAGATATAGACGCTGTTCTAGAACCCACTCCAGAGTTACTTGCAGTTCTAGAGAGCCACACCTTCAGCGTGTTCTATGTTCCTAATGCGTTAGATAGTGCCTATATTCCGGCTAAAAAAGATTTTGTAATTCCCTACCAAATTAAGTCCGTTCTGGGATTTGGAGGAATGTTACCGTCTGGAAATCTCTTTGCAATTATTTTGTTCGCCAAGACTTGGATTCCTCATAATACGGCTCAAGACTCATTCAAGTGGATATCTTCATTCGCTCGAATTCCAGTAGCTTCCTTTGATGACAGAACCATTTTTGAGGATAGAGAAAGGCTGTTTTCCAAGTAAAGGCAAAGATAAAAGCTGAAATCTTGAGCAAAAAACTTCCCATGTTGTCTGGAGGAAGAGTTTTTATTCGGTTAACCTGCCTTAATAGCCTTGGCAGCTTAGATAACTAGCAACTTGAGTTACTCAGGTGACATCTACTCACCTCCTTCTAGGGGATGAGCTTCCTTGCCGTATTCCGCCCCACTGCGCTAACACGACAAGGCATTCTTGGTTACTTCCTACCCGAATACGCGCTCCCTAATAACCGCGCCATCCTATCACTTCGGTGTGAGGTAATGATTTATGGAGCGATGGTGCGATTAATGCTTAATCGTTTGGCTTGTTAAGAATTACCTGATCAATCAGATCTTAAACCCCCTGATTGCCTCGATTGTACATTGAGAAAGAATTGTGGCAGATTGGGAGGACTATAGTCGATCGCCCTCCTCTTGTATCCTGGAAATTGGCGCTATCACGCGCTCGGCGAGAGTTGGTGCCATAGGCAATCGTGCCAAGTAGTAGAGAAAGTCTGTGCTTGACCTAAAGCAAATTCGAGAAAATCCACAACGAGTCCAAGAACTACTAGACCGGCGCGGTGTCGGTCAATATGACTTAGAGCCGATTTTAGAGTTAAATCGGCGTCAACGGGAACTGGAAACATCGCGCACCCAGTTGCAAGCCCGTAGTAACGAAATTGGTAAACTGATTGGTCAAAAAATCAAAGCAGGTAGTACTCCCAACGCGCCAGAACTGCAAGCGCTACGGGAAGAAGGCAACCAAGTCAGAGTGACGTTGAGTGAACTGGAGCCGCAGGAAAAAGACCTGATAGCCGAGTTAGAAGCCCTTTTGTTACCTCTCCCTAACTTGCCGAGCGAATCAACGCCTATCGGTAAGAGTGAAGAGGAGAATGTGGAAGTGCGTCGGTGGGGTGACGAATACATTCAACCCCAGGATGCCCAGATTCTCCCCCATTGGGAAATCGGCGAAAAGCTGGGTATTCTCAATTTTGAGCGGGCGGTGAAAGTTGCTCAAAGTAGGTTTGTGAGTTTGGTGGGTGCTGGTGCTGCCTTGGAACGGGCACTGATTAGCTTCATGCTCGACCAGCAAATTGCTGCTGGTTACGTGGAAGTAATGCCACCGCTTTTGATTAACACGCAGTCCCTGACGGCTACCGGCCAGCTTCCCAAGTTTGCGGAAGAAAGTTTCAAGTGCGACAGCGATGATTTGTGGCTCTTACCTACGGCTGAAGTACCGTTAACTAATCTCTACCGGGACGAAGTCCTGGAGGCATCTCAACTGCCCATCTATCACTGTGGCTATACGCCCTGCTTTCGCCGCGAAGCCGGTGCCTACGGGCGAGACACGCGAGGGCTGATTCGACTACACCAGTTTAATAAAGTTGAGTTGGTGAAAGTTGTCCATCCCAGTACCTCCTACGAGGAGCTTGAAAAACTGGTTCAGAATGCAGCAGCGATTTTGGAAGCCTTAAAATTGCCCTACCGGATTGTGGAGTTGTGTACTGGGGATTTGGGCTTCTCGGCTGCTAAAACCTACGACTTGGAAGTGTGGCTCCCCTCGGCTGGGAAGTACCGCGAGATTTCCAGTTGCTCAAATTGCGGTGATTTTCAGGCGCGGCGCGGCAGCATCCGCTTCAAAGAAACTGGCAAAAAAGGTACTCAGTTTGTCCATACGCTCAATGGCTCTGGATTGGCGGTAGGGCGCACGATGTCAGCGATTTTAGAGAATTATCAGCAACCTGATGGAACGATTAGGATACCCGAGGCTCTGCAACCTTATATGAGACGTGAGGTGTTGTAATCCTGACAGCCAAGCAGCTATCTAGCCTCACACCCTACAATAAAAAAACCTAAGCAACCTTTACACTAATTACTTCTTATGTCGATTTTGGCGGCTTTGGCAGCGATCGCAGTCTTGGCGGTTTTGATTGTAGTTCATGAGCTGGGTCATTTCATGGCAGCTCGCCTTCAAGGAATTTACGCAAATCGTTTTTCCCTTGGCTTTGGTCCAATTCTCTGGAAGTATCAGGGACCAGAAACCGAGTATGCTGTCCGTGCCTTTCCGTTAGGGGGTTTTGTAGGTTTTCCTGATGATGACCCGGATAGCGAAATTCCCCCTAATGACCCGAATTTGCTACGCAACCGCCCGATTTTAGACCGAGCGATTGTAATCAGTGCTGGTGTTATTGCTAACTTGGTCTTTGCTTACGGCCTCCTTGTCCTTCAGGCGGGAACGGTAGGCACCCCAAGCTTTAACTACCAACCAGGTGTTCTGATTCCTCAAGTCGCTTCAGAAAATATTGTCGTGGCCAAAGAGGCAGGCATCAAACCAGGAGATGTAATCTTAGCCGTAGATGGTAAAGATTTGGGGGATGGTTTGCCAGCAGAGAATTCCCTGAAAAAAGCAATTGAACAATCTCCGAACAAACCCATAAAACTAACGATTCAGCGAGATAAACAAACCCTGTCTATTAGGGTGACACCGCAGCCTGACCAAGACGGCAAAGGCAAAATCGGCGTGGCGCTGAATCCCAATGGTGAGGTAGTGCGCCAGCCGGCTCGTAATCCTGTGGAGGCTTTCAGCAAGGCGGCTGATGAATATCAGCGCGTTACTGTTTTAACGGCTCAGGGCTTTGGGAAACTAGTTAGTAACTTTCGTGAAACCGCCAATCAAGTTGCTGGCCCTGTAGAAATTGTCAATATCGGGGCTAAGATTGCTCGTTCAGCGCCTGCCGACCTGTTCCAGTTTGCCGCCTTGATCAGCATTAACCTGGCAATTATTAATATTTTGCCTCTACCAGCGCTGGATGGGGGTCAGCTGGCGTTCTTACTGATTGAAGGAGTTCGGGGTAAGCCTTTGCCTACGGAAGTCCAGCAGAACATTATGCAAACCGGACTGGTGCTACTACTGGGTTTAGGTATTTTCTTGATTATTCGGGATACGGCTAACCTGGTTCCTACAAGTTGGGTACAAAACTTATTTCAGTAGGGGCAAGAAGACTCCAATTGCGATCGCCCATGAGCATAACCCGTAAATGGTCTGCAAAGCAGCAGCGGGCTATAGAGATTTTGACTCGCCTTAAGCGACTTTATCCCGAAGCCCCCTGTACGCTGAATTATGAAACACCAGTACAGTTGCTGGTGGCAACAATCCTTTCGGCTCAATGCACTGATGAACGAGTGAATCTGGTAACGCCAGAGTTATTCCGCCGTTTTCCAGATGCCCCCACTTTCGCAGCTGCCAATGTGGAAGAGATAGAAAGCTTGATACGTTCTACTGGTTTCTATCGCAACAAGGCGAAAAATATTCTCGGTGCCTGCCGGATGATTATGGCAGAGTTTGGCGGCGAAGTGCCGAGGCGGATGGAAGAACTCCTGAAGTTACCAGGGGTTGCTCGCAAAACAGCGAATGTGGTTCTTGCTCATGCCTATGATATTCATCAAGGTGTAACAGTTGACACTCACGTCAAGCGCCTGAGCCATCGGCTGGGCTTAACGGAACATACAGACCCGATTCGCATCGAGCGAGATTTGATGAGACTCTTGCCTCAACCGGAGTGGGAGAACTGGTCAATTCGGCTTGTTTATCATGGTCGAGCGATTTGTAAGGCAAGAAAACCAGAGTGCGAAGCTTGTGACCTTGCCGATTTATGCCCTAGTGCTGGTCTGCTTGAGTTAACGGTTACCCAGGAGAGTATGGTAGAAGCTTCGGGTTCTGTGCCTGCATCTAGGTGAGAGCATCAGATAAGATAAAAAATGGTGTCTTTATTTAGGAAAACTTAGACGATTCATGGCTAAGAAAAGCATGATTGAGCGCGAGAAAAAGCGCCAAAAGCTTGTAGAGAAGTACGCAGAAAAGCGTGAGGCTCTCAAAGAACAGTTTGAAACTGCCCCTACTCAGCGCGAGAAGTTAGAGGCTCACCGGAAACTGCAACAGTTGCCGCGCAATAGTGCGCCCAACCGTGTGCGGAACCGTTGTTGGGTAACAGGTCGTCCTCGTGGTTACTACCGGGACTTCGGACTATCTCGCCATGTGTTCAGGGAATGGGCACACCAAGGTCTACTGCCAGGGGTTGTCAAATCTAGCTGGTAGTTACTAGTTTTTAGTCCCTAGTCATTAGTCCCTAGCTAATGACTAATGACTAATTACCACAACAGCGGTCAATACCAAGACTCTGCAAAAGTAAGTCACTGACAGCATTAGCGATCGCAAATTCGCTGTAAAAACTTTCCCGAAAGTCAAACGCCTGCATCTCTGTCAAAATCGCAATCACCAGTGAGCCTAGATCATTCTCGCCTTCCATCCGCTGGCGGACAAAGATTTGGGATGCCCTCTGGGCAATCTGCTGATTAACTGGCTCTGGGAGAAACTCTTGATCGAGCCACTTGGCAAGAGCGTCTCGCAACCATTCACCCTCCTGCTGGGGATTTAAGGCAGGTGGGAGCGCGAGCGGTGGAATAGGTTCAGCCATAGATTCAGTAACGTGACAGCGGTCTTGGAATCATTTTATTCGGTGCCACAGGTATGTCGCACATCACCTGTGGTACATACAAGATTCCATTTTGTCCCTATTTAGCTCAAGCCAAGCCGATAGACTAATTTTGGATTACCGATTTTATGAGATCTCTTCGTGGAACTTGACATTCCTTCTCTAATTCAAGGGTATGCCCAAGGCTACTTTTTGATGGCAGATGAAATCGGCAATTTAAACTGGTATTCTAGCCGCAAGCGAGCAGTAATTCCCTTAGATGATCGATTTCGCTATCCAAAATCTCTACGTCGCGCCCTGAATCAGGAGCGTTTTAGCGTTGCCGTCAACCGAGATTTCAAAAGCGTTGTTGCCGGTTGTGCTGACCGGGAAACTACCTGGATTTCCACTGACCTTCAAGAGATTTATTGGCAACTTTATAAAGCGGGTTGGGCATATAGCTTTGAAACCTGGCAAGGTAACCAACTGGCAGGGGGCGTTTTAGGAATTGTTATTGGCGGTGCATTTATTGGAGAATCAATGTTTTACCGGATTCCTGAAGGCTCGAAAGTGGCGATGGTGAAGTTGGTTGAACGGTTGCGATCGCGTGGTTTTATCCTGTTTGATGCACAGATGACGAACCCTCACCTAGAGCGCTTTGGTGCCTGTATGATTGACGAGCAGCAGTATCAAGTCTTGCTGCAACAGGCATTGCAGCGCCAATGTTTTCTTGAATAAGGTGTGCTACCGACTGCTGCCGGGAATCTGGTAACGTGAACCGACTGGGAAAAGGTAAAGGCGTAGGGTTGTCAGGTTCTTTCCTTTTTCCTTTCACCTTTCCCCCTGTACCTAAAACGCATTAGTTAACGATACAAGTTAGATGTACAGCAGCTTATTGGTTCATTGTTTAGGGGTAAGCATTGTCGTAATCGGCTCAGGGGCGATCGCTTCTAAGTTGATAGACTCCAATAAATTAGCCCACTCCTTCTTGAGTCTGGCATCTTCAGGATTCTTGGTGCGAAGTCTGGCCAGGGAGGTCATAGCCTCGTACCAAATGCCGCCATTGGTATAAACGGTGACAATTTCCTGTGGTGTTGCTTGCTCCAACGCACTGTAGAGTGATGGGTTCCCTGGAACCCGTTGCACCCAGCCATCAACAAAGGCAGGATCTTCTGCATTGCAATACACCAAGAAGTACCAACGATAGATTTTGTTAACCTCAAGCGGCGGCGCTGTGGACGGCAGTTCAAAGCCCACAACACCGGCTGAGGTTTCAGACTGTATAAACTTGGTCTGATAGATGTCGTTGCCCTTGTCATCTTGCAACACAAACTCAATAGGGTGTGAGGATGTGAGCGCATAAGGAACATAAAACCAGAAGGTTGGATGCTCCTTGATGGTTAAACCCAAGACAACTTGTGAGGTTGTCTTGGCGGTACTTGGGCTTTGACCCTCACCCGTTGTTTTCTGAGTGATAGGCACTAAGGCGGTAAGAGGCTTGTCTACTCGCGGACACTGACCGCTACGGGTTCCCGCATCTTGCCTTGTACCACCTTCAGGTGCGCCTTCAGGTTTTGGGTCGGCTTTTGTCTGGGACAGTTGTACCCTTACGGAATGTTTGGGTTGCTGAACAGGTGTATTGCTGTTAGTGAGGAGTAATTGGGCGGCAGTTTGACCTGGTATCGAGAGCCTTGTGAAAGTACGCGTCGCCGTGGAAACTTCTGGTCTTGTCGATTGTGCTTGCACTCGTAAGTTACCGCTTGGTAGGAGTGTGCAATAAGCCCCTACAAATGCCAAAGCGATGAAAAATGTTTTCTGCGGTTGAGAGAATTTTATAAAAGTCATAATTTGAGGGCAAATGTAGATTGCTGTCGTTGCGTTTGAAAAGCGCTATAGGCGACAACGCTGCCACTAGTAAATACCAACACTAGCGCTGACGGGACAAGTGGCACCCAACCACCCTGGATTAAAAGACCCAAGCAAAAGCTGTATAAGATAAAGAGTGCGACTACCACTAGTCCCAAGCGTGGTAGTAATGGACAGCGCCAGGAAAGCAGACCGCCCAACAGCGACCAACCCCAGATCCATAGCGCTTCACCCCACTGCGGCCATATCCACAACAGCGGTCGCCTATCGAGAACGGCGCTGAGAATCTGACTGACCATCTGTGCATGAACAACTACCCCAGGAATTTTCTGGTCGAATCGCTGTGCAGTACTGTAAGGTGTATAAAAATAATCCTTCCTGCTAGGAGCGGTAACGCCGATCAAAACAATCTTGTCCTTCACGGCATTGGGATCGAGCTGACCCTTGAGGACTTGAGTGAGAGTGACTTGCGGCGCAAAATCTTGGGGAGAGCGGTGCGAACGATAATTCAGAAGCACTTGGTGACCCCAGGGATCGATTTTCTGGTAACCGCCCGTATGCGCTTGCAAGCGTTTGAATACTACTGTACCAAGCTGCAAGTATCCCTCCTTCGTGATTTGGCGAGAGATCTTCTCTGCCTCCAGGTAGCGGAAGGCTAGCTGAGTGCTGAGGGCGTAGCGGGCAGTACAGGGAGATGCAGGAGCCGGGATCATATACAGTAAATGACGACGGAGAACGCGATCCGGGTCGAGCACAACATCACTAAAGCCATGGCGTTCTGCTGGGACTTCTGGAGGAGGTGAAATGCCTGGGTCATCAATTTCCGTACTGACTTTGCATATGCTAAAGAAGCGATCGCTCTGTTTGAGACGCTTGGCCAAATCTTTATGTTCCCCTTCTACAGGAAAATCACGATAGATATCTAAGCCAATTGCTCGCGGTTGATACGACTCTAGTATCTCCAACATACGTGAGAGCGAGCGATCGGATAGCGATGTTCCTGGTCTTAGGTCTTGCTTCTGAACCTGAATATCCTCTTCAGTAACTGAAACCACTAAAAGACGTGAATCGGGGGATTCAGCGGGTCGGCTTTTCATCAGTTGGTCGAAAGCCCGCAACTCTAGGGGTTGGAGTATACCCATCTGCCGCATCCCCACGAACAAGGAGGTTATACATAAACTTGTAAAAAACACTTTTGCAAGGCTAGGTCTACGGCTCAAGATTTGGCGCTGCTGCTTTGGTGCTGCCTTTTTGTAGGAGATTCGCACCGCCTCTGGGGAAGAATTAGCCACAGAGTTTACAGGAGTTTCGTTTATAACCATTCCTCCCAACCCTTGCCAAGTCGGTGGCATAATCGCAGGATTCTGGAAAATCATCGGCAACCAGGTAGCACAAGGAAATTGATCTTCCAATCCTTGCAATTTTTCTCGTGCTTCCCGCACTGCCAGATAAAAGGACTCGCCACGAGCAAAGGCGGCTAAAAAGTACTTTAAAAATTCCTGTGAAACCCGGTCAGGCACGGGTTCGCGCATCACAATGATTTGTGGAATTTGTAAATCTGCTAAATTTCGCGCCAATCCCAAACCATCACAAGAGTTAAAAATTGCAACTTTTAAGCCACGTTCAACTGCTTTTTTCAAGGCATATCTTAACTGGTCAATGGTTAAGCTATCGGTTTGATTGAGATAAATCCGACCTGTTTCGCCATCCCCTTGACTCGAACTATGTCCCGCGAAAAAGAGAATGTCCCAGCCTTGCTTCCAGAGTTCTTCAGTCAACTCTTGACGTTGTGGCTCTACTAGAAAGCTGATGTCTGCATTGGGTAACTGTTCTAGCAAGAGCCGATCAGCTTGAGTATTAATTCCTATACTATTGCCCAGAATCGCTAAGATTCTGACTTTAGAGTGTGGGGGTTCTTGTTGTTCTACCCGTTCATAGACGGGTGCACTTAAGGCTATCTCCGCTTTAGGATAGCGATCGCAAAACTCCCACAGATGCCACGGGAGTCTCCGTAACCCTATATTTTCAGTTTGAATAATTAGACGTACTTCATCGGATGGCATTAACTGTTCTAATAATTTCTCTCTAACCGGGCGAAACGATTCAGAGGAAAGCCAACTATTCAGGCGATCGCGTAAGACTTGGGCCGCGTTGCAACAAACTTCAATTTTGGAAACATTCGTCACCTGTACGCCTGAGGCTTCTAGTCGCGATCGCAACCCCAAGCGGCGATAAGTGCTAGCCCAACCACTGTAGTGTTGGGGAATTTCTGGAGTAGGTGGTAGCCTACCTTGGATTTCTACTGAAGGGTTCTTGCCATCCTCCCCTAACTGCAACGTTACGGGAAACCCCTGTTCAAAGCTACCATCCCCTAGCTTAATAACAACTAATTTACCCACAACAGCTTCTCCAGATTAAGTCAATGGTCTTGCACTGGCAGATAGATGAGTTGGCAACTTCTCGAAGTTCTATCTCCAACTATCTTTAACTTATGCAATTCGACCAAGTGAATGCCCCCTTATGTAACGAAAAGAACAAAAGAGTGGCAACGGCTTGTACAGTCTCTAAAGAAGAGCAGGGAAGATATTCGTTAGGCGTTGAGGCAGGTCAAACCACAAAATCTTCCATGACGCTAACGTCACCAAGAGCAACTTTGACGCTAAATTGCTCTCCAGGCAAACCCTTGAACTGTAATTGAATGTAGTTATCTGCGCTTCTTGCTTGGGCTTCCAGAAAAACTAATCCAGATTCATCAAGTACAGTGAGTTGGAGCAAGGGCGGCAGATACATTTGATTACCCGTGGGATGTACCTGTAGCAGGATATTCCTTCTCTGGTCGGATTCTGGGATGAGTTCAATAATCAAAGCAACAGGGTAACCAGCCAGTTGCATCCCTAAGTCAATCAGTTTAGCGCGTCTAATGCCAACATCAGGTTGTTCAGCGTCAACTAAGACCGCACTATCGGCGCTTCTAAAACTGAAGGCTAAATCGGGTTCGACTGGGTTTAACAAGGTTTCAACTGTTTGCCAGCCTGTCTCAAAAACATTTACAAGCCATTGGCTTAAGTTGACTCTTGTTGTTGTGCCACTCACCGCTGGGGTCACCGCCGATTCTACTTGCATCGGTTGATTTAAGCGGTCGAGTAAATCTTCAGCTGGCCGTAGTTGGTTAATTGGTAACTCCTCTGTGGCTGCTATTTGAGCAAATCCCAACACAGTTGCCTCAGCATAGGATTCATCGATCTCAACTACGACATAGCCAATCCGGTCTGACCAAACTTCTGGTGGAACATAGCAAGTTGGCTGGTGCCTTCTTACGGGGCGACATTCTAAGCGACCTACCCCTGCCACTTCCAGGTCAGCAACATCGGCACACAGTCGCACAACGGGGTTCCAGCTGTCGCTAACAGAAAGGTCTGTAGGAATACCCATCATCTGCAAGTAGTCATTCACTACATATACAGCTAGCGTATTTAACCGGACTTGCTCTGCTTTTTGAGGAGTGGGCTGCATACTCGCAAACTGCTGTGCTGTGAGGCGTGCGGTTTGGGTAATCGGCAGCGGTAAAGCAAAATCTTCTACTTCATTGGTGTGGTAAGTCATAACATTATTCTTAGTTTTGGGTGAATCCCCGGCTAAACTAACGGCTAGCACGGTGAGAAAGTCCTTTAGCAAGAACCCTCTACTATAGATATCCCTCCGATTCTCCAAATTTACGCAAGCGGGGTAGACACTGCCGCTGATAAAAACTGCTCAATGTCGAAATTGACAAGTTAAATTCTGCTGCTAGCGTTTTCCAACTCTCTTCTGGGGGCAAGCGCCGCAGGATTAAGAGTTGGCAAGTCACATCTGGACGATTGGTAACGTGGATACGACCTAATTCCCCGTCTGGATCGGTTTCAGCCCATTTTTTTACCTCTTCCAGTAGCAGCGGAACATCGGGTTCAGCGGCAAGATTGTCGATTGGGTCAATGGTTTCATTGGGTTCACCCGTTCCCCCAGACTTGTGAGAAGCTATTCTAGTTTGCCGCTTTTGGTCTTCGATGTAGAAATCTTGGAGTCGTCGCTTCAGGTAAAAATTTAGCCAAGTTACCACACTGCCACGAGAGGGGCTGTACGGTTCACCCGTGTTTCCTTCGCAGATATTCTGGCAGAAATACACCCATGTCTGCTGTAAGGCGTCTTGATAGTAAGGCTTGCTCTCTTTCCAAAGTTTGTTTGTAATTAATCGAATAATCCTAGTTAAGTTTTTTTGACGTTCAGCACTTCCTGCTCGATGGTTACAGGCTTCTGTAACCAGCTTATGCAGTTGTTCCTCCAATTCAGCCATAGAGCGATCGCTCCTTCGGTTTACACACTGCCGATTTTGCCTGGAAAAGTGTCCATCAGACCAACTACTTAGTTTTCGTCCTGTAGATGCTAGCGCTGCTAGGTTTGCTTTTCATGGGTTGATGAACATTCTTGTAGAAGTATTCCACAGTTTCTTGAGATAAGTACTGACCGACGTAACTTTAGATTTTGGATTTTGGTAACAGTAAGCTGAAAGTGACCGCAGGCTCCCGAATTTAATTGTGACAGAAGAAAACAAAGTGTTACGCCTTTTCTATTGTGAGGCGCTATAAATACTTTCTCAATTCCCTAAATGATATTTAGCTGGTTAACACTCCTCTCGACGCTGTATCCGATAGGTTCAGCGTCGAGAGGAGTGACTCGTGCTTTTTAGCTAGATTTCTGTCTCAATGTTCTGGTTAACACTGGGAGATGTCACCCTGACAAATTAGTTCCCGCCTTACTAAAATCTGGTGCCGGATTTTTCGCCTCATAAGCATTTAACTTACTGTTGAGTTCCCGAATGCGACGGGAAAGGAGACGAATAATATTAACCGCAATTTCCGGTGTCTCATCTATGGCGTCATAAAGTTGCAGCTGCGTCAGCAGTAGACATTCACACTTTTCCAAGGTCGTGACTGACGCCGAACGGGGTTCGGAATCAAACAAGGACATTTCTCCAAAACAGGCACCCTGTTTGAGTTGTGCTAAATCGCGATCGCCAATATGAACCCTTACCACGCCGGAAACCACGACGTAAAGCGATCGCCCCTCCTCTCCTTGAGTAACGATAGGGTGGTCAGTAGGGAAGGATAGCTCCTCCATCACGGACGCTAGACGCACGAGAAAATCGTCCCGAAGTTCCTGAAAAATCGGGACGGCCCTGACAAATAATAGACGCTCAACGCTGGTTAACATTGGTTAGCGGTTAGCGGTTAGCGGTTAGCTATTCGCTTAAGTTACTTTACGAAACCTCAAGTTTACTGTACCTCTGGGACTATAAAAGTCAATCGGCAAGCACTCGTAAAATTGCCAGGAAGTGATTATCTCACGTTGCCGAACTCTTCCATGATTTGCTGAGCTTGAGCAGCAACCAGGCGGTCGGAATCATTCTTCAGCGCTGGCAACAACTCAATACAAGCACGGGGTGAGGCGGCTCTCAGATAAGCTAAAACGGCTTCCCTTACAAAACCCGTAGGATGACGCAGACATACCAATGTGGCTTCTGGCGTCAGACTACAGTGGGCTGTCCTTGCTAAATGAAAACAACATGCTAAAGACCAGTCTGACAGAAAATGCCGCAACTCAAGCAGTCGTCGCAGGCGATCGCTCGGACTCATCGGTTGATAAGGCACCAACTCCTCCAGACAGGTCATTTTTTCTTCCAGGGAGCGCCGATCTAAAATCGATAAAAACGCTCGTTTCTGGGGAATATCGAGGGTATTATCTAATATTTCCAGTGCCAGCGCAACGTTTGACCGTGACTCTGACTCTAGATTAAAGGCAGCGGCTTGAATCGTACTAACTGGATAAAGGAACTTCATCAGCAAAAAACACCGTTCCACCAAATCCGTTTGCAGATCTTGTAGCGCGCTTCGTAGGAAATCCGCCTCTTGTCCTGAAATCTTCTCAGTGGTCAGATCGAGAGCGGCAGCATAAATCTGACCCAACAACAGGAATTCTTGCTCGATTAACGTCTCTATACCACTGCGACCCAACCGATCAAGCAGTCCTTCAATGCCGACTTCGCTCGGAATCTTCAGCAGGATACGAAGAATATTGCGGCGTGTCGTACCCCAACTTGTCATCAGTTGTTGCACCAGCTGATCCAGGGCTTCTGGCGTCCCAATCTCACCCAGAGCCGTCCAAGCTTGTAGCCTCACCAAATCGGGTTTATGGACATCTTCCGCCAACTCCAGTAGTAACGGAATGGCTTCATCTTTCAGACGCACCAGAGCTGCTCGTGCCGCCTCGCGGGTGGACTTGTAGTACATTCCCCGTACCAGAGACGGATAGTACTCTTCCAAGTGGGTAGCGGCAATTACCTCTAGCAAAGCGCAACGCACCCGCAATGACTCATCCTGCAATAAATTTGGGATGTAAAGCCTGAGCGCCTGCAAATACTCGGCCTCTCCCAGCGCCCGTGTGCCCATTACCCGTTCTCGCTCTCGTTTTGAGGTGAGCATCCGCCGCAGAGTATTGGTTGCCTCTGCTTTCTCTGTCGGTGTTCCCCGGCGCAAAATTAAAGCTGCCGCTGTTCCTCGCACGATTGGATCAACACCAGCGTGTAGATAATGCTTAATCGTGCGAATATCTAGTTCTGGCTGGGTCAGCCAGACATATCGCAACGCCAAGGCCAGAACTTCTGGTGGTGGTGTTTGTTCGATCAGAGCTTGGACATTGCTCAGATAAGCTGGGTTGGGATACTCCAACATTGCCTCCAAACTCTGGCGTTGCAAAGCGGTAGACAGTCGCAACAATAAGGGGCTGAGTACCTCACCAACAGTTGTTGGCTCAATCTGGTGCAAAAGTTGAATGCAAGAGCGTTTATCGGCTTCAGTACCGGGTTGCTCCAGTGCTTCCACCACTGCCCGCTTGAACGCCCGTAAGTCTACATCAGAAAAACCTAGACGCCCTTGTTCTGCACTGTTAACCAGCAAGCTCACATAGCTTGAACGCAGTAACCAGCCACTCAGTAGCCAGATTAGAGAGAAAAGCACGATCGCAAAGATAAATACCCTGCTCTGCCAGTCCTGCAAGATTGCTTCAGACTGGGCTGGGAATGCCCAATGGAAGAATCCAATGATTGCCAACAGACTGATACCAGTGATGCCAGCCGTCACTGGCTCGGCAATTCCCTGTACAGTAGTTTGAACGGAATTTCGACTTGCCTCTGGCAGGGGTTGGAAGAGTACGGGTTCAATGCCAGCGATTAAGGTGTAGCGCAATAGCTCATCGACGAACCTGAGCAAGATCAGACCAACAAAAAGCCCAGTAATTAATTCCGGTAAAGGAATTACGCCCTTAATCAGCACAATGATCAAGTCCAGCGACCCTGTCAGCGTCAGCAAGCCTAAAATTGCTAACGAGGCAGGCAACAACATGGCGGCAACAAAAACGCCCAGTCGTTCAATGGCACGACTTGAGATGAACCATTGGCTCATCAGTTCAAACAGACCAATAATCCCACTGAACAAGCCCAGGAATCCAGCGATTGCTGAAGTATCGAGGTTTTCTTCTAATTGGCCGAGATACTGGAACTCGACCAAAAGATACATCGCTTCTGCGAGGATAAAAAAGGCAAATAAAGGGATGATGTAGCGTCGCAGTGGTCCTGCGGTTCGGCGGATAGCGAATTCTGGCTCATTGTCGTCCCACTCCCCTGAGCTAGGTAAGTCAGGAAAGGCTTGGCTATAGCGCTGGCTCAGATAAAATAAGGTTCCCGCTCCTACTAGCATCGCTAGAGAAGCCATAACGATCATGTTCTCTATCCGCCCAACAACAAGCAACATGAGCGGTAAGGAGAACCCTGCAATCACGTCAGCGACTAAGAGTCCGCTGGAAATTAGCGGGTAGGTGCGCTTAATTTCCCGAATATTAAACAGTTGATTTGCCGCAACCTGAGAATTGAGGTCGTTGAGGACTTCAACCGCATCTGTCCACAGCCGCAACAAAAAAACAGTGGCTAAAGCGATGAAACCATCTAAGTAGTCAATTCCTAAAGCAAGGCGAAGGAATAATAAGGGTAAAGCCGCAAGTATTGCGATCGCCACCAACACCGTTCGCATTGGTAGAATGGTTTGTAGCCAGGAATACAACACTCCCAATGCGGCGCACATAGCGGCACTGGCAATGTAAATCACTGGCAACCACTTTGCCCCGTATTTATCCAAAAACAGCGCTACTGTACTGTACTCAAACCAAAGCCATCCTACTGAAGTAGCGGTATAAAAGGCGAACATCAGCAATGTCCGCTCGCCTTCTTCTGGGCGAAGATTCACCCATTGGAGAATTTTACGTACCCAGTCACCCTGAACGCGAGCACGAGGTTGCAGTTTCATTGTGTGTTTAGTCCTTAGTCATTAGTCATCAGTCCTTAGTCCTTAGCTGCTGACAAATAACCAATGACTAATGACTCTGAGCATTATTTCTTGGGAGAGAGCAGCATCATCATGTTGCGACCTTCTCGCTTCGGCGCTTGCTGCACTTCCGCTACTGCCTCTAAATCTATGGCCATGCGCTTGAGCAAATCTTCGGCTAAGTCACTGTGTTGAATTTCTCGACCTCGGAACGTGATTGTAGCTTTGACTTTATCTCCATCTTTGAGAAAGCGCACGGCTTGATTGACGCGCACCTGATAGTCATGATCTTCAATCTTGTAGCGCATCTTCACTTCTTTGACATCAGCCGTATGCTGCTTCTTCCTCGCCTCGCGGGCTTTTTTCTCTTGTTCAAATTTGTACTTACCGTAGTCCATGATGCGACACACGGGCGGATCGGCCTTGTCACTAACCAAGACGAGATCCAACTCCTTTTCTTCGGCAATGCGCAAAGCTTCCTGAGGCGACAGTATCCCCAGCTGTGTCCCATCGGTATCGATGGCTCGAATTTTAGGAAACCGGATTCTTTCGTTAATTTGGGGGAGATCGCGTTGGCGTCTTTTATCAATCACAGGCGTCTGTATGGTTTGTAAGTTCGGTGGGGTGATGAGTAGGCTTAATTTACACTTGTCATTTTACTGAGTCTTATCAGGTTTCTGCTGAGGTTGTTAATGTATCTTCCAACTAAGGTTTAGCACTGGGGAACTTCAAGGGCTGCAACCCTGTCATTGCAAGACACTTGGCTTAGAGGAAACAACTAAAATAAAAGAGGATTTGTAAACGTTTTTTAATTTGAGGCGTTTTGTGACAATATCTGTGCCCTGGCAGCAACGAGTTGGTAGTCAACGAGACTGGGTTTGGCGAGGTTGGCAGACCCGCTATACCTACTTTCGAGCATCGCAAACGGATAAAGAGCTGACAACACCGATAATGCTGCTGCATGGGTTTGGCACCTCGATTGGGCATTGGCGTCACAATCTGGAAGTGCTAGGTCAGCATCACACCGTTTACGCATTGGATATGCTGGGTTTTGGGGCTTCGCGGAAGGCGTCGGCTGACTACAAGATTGACCTTTGGGTAGACCAGGTTTATGAGTTCTGGCGAACGTTTATCCGGCAGCCAATGGTGTTGGTGGGTAACTCAATAGGCTCACTAGTTTGTCTAGCAGCAGCGGCAGCTCATCCAGAGATGGTCAAAGGTATTGCCATGATTAATTTGCCGGATTTTTCGCTGCGAGAAGAGGCGATGCCCGGTTGGCTGAGACCGATGATATTAACAATTGAGAGTCTTGTGGCGTCACCGGTGGTGCTAAAAAGCCTTTTTTATGTATTACGCCGTCCACCAGTTGTCCGTAAGTGGGTGGGACTTGCTTACGCTAGCCCAGTGGCAGTCACGGCTGAGTTAGTGGAGATTCTAACCGGCCCTGCTCAAGACCGAGGGGCAGCCGCTACTTTTAGCGCCCTTTTTAAGGCGATGACTTCTGCTGAGTTTGGTCCTCGCGTCAAAGCTGTTTTGCCAACATTAAACATTCCCATGCTTTTGATGTGGGGGCGTCAAGACCGGATGATTCCCCCTAATTTGGCGCGTCAGTTTGTTGCACTTAATCCGAATTTGGAGTTGGTGGAGTTAGATAATGCTGGTCACTGTCCCCATGATGAATGCCCTGACCAGGTAAATCAGATTTTGTTAGATTGGCTAGCTGCTAAATGTGCAAAGCAAGACGCTAAAGCTTCGCCCCTATCTGCCTCTAGTGAAGTACCGTCTCTTGACCGATGACCCTGTCTTGCAGCGATCGCAACGCTTTTACACCAATTCACCAAATTTCTGGTACAAATTACTTCCTGCATCCTCAGTCTCCTATCAATAGCAAGCTGAAAGACAATTGATATTAACCCTCTTTTGTTATTTCCGGAAAAAAAACGCTTTTTGTAGTTCAGCTCTGTTTACTTATAAACAGCTAGAACTGTCCGAGGATATTGAGGAACATCTGCCTCAGACTATTGGCGCTCAAGACTGGTTGATTCAGGTTGTAATAAATCTGATTTCTAATGCTGTAAAGTTCACGTATATTGGTTCATTCACTTGCAGAGCCAGGAAGACCAATCAAAAAATAACTATTAGTATTATCGATACAGGTAGCTGCATCAGTGAGGCTGACCACCCCAAACTATTGGAAAAATTCAAGCAAGTAGGTGATACTTTTACCCCTAAGAAACTGTAGAGAGGTTAAATTGAGCCATAATGTCTAAAAAAATCTTGATTGTAGACGATGAGCCTCACATCAGGCTCCTGATGGAACAAAGCCTAGAGGAACTTGAAGATGAAGGAGTGGAGTTACTGATTGCAGAGGATGGGAAGGAGGCTCTAGAGACGATTACGTCCGAAAGACCAGCTCTCGTGTTTTTGGATGTGATGATGCCAAAAATGAATGGGTTTGAGGTCTGTCAGACAATCAAGAAGGAACTGGGGATAACAGATGTTTATATCATCCTATTGACGGCAAAGGGCCAAGAGTTTGATAAAAGCAAGGGTCAGGATGTGGGAGCTGATCTGTACATGACCAAGCCGTTCGATCCAGATGAGGTGGTGGAAAAGTCACAGGAGATTCTTGGACTTTAAAAATTATTAAGTACGAAGAATCAAGGTTAAAACTATTCAGGTAAAGTGTATTTTATTCTTTGTAGATAAATCTAGGGGCTGGCGACTGATTGGGTTTAACCTAATCCAAAATCCAAAATCTAAAATTGCTCGGTCGGAGTAGGCTAGATAAATGCTTAGGATTCAGGAAAACGGCTGTGGCTTTTAAAATCGGTTTATTAGGACTAGGGACAGTTGGCACAGGGACGGCGCAGATTTTGCTGAACCCAGAGGGGCGTCACCCTCTGTTGCAAGAGATAGAGATTCACAGGGTGGGGGTGCGATCGCTTGATAAGCAGAGAGAGGTTCAACTGCCACCAGAGTTGATAACAACAGACTTGGAGTCAATTGTTACCGACGAGGCTGTTGACATTGTGGTCGAAGTGATGGGGGGGCTAGAACCAGCGCGATCGCTCATCCTCAAAGCCATTGCTCACGGGAAGCACGTCGTCACTGCCAACAAAGCTGCGATCGCTCGCTACGGCCCTGAAATTTTCACAGCAGCGGAGGAAGCGGGAGTTTACGTCCTCTTAGAAGCAGCAGTTGGGGGTGGCATCCCGGTGATTCAACCCCTCAAGCAGTCTTTGGGCGCTAATCGAATCGAGAGTGTCACTGGCATTGTCAATGGAACAACTAATTACATCCTGACTCGGATGCAAGCCGAAGGCGGAGAGTTTAATGACATCCTCGCCGACGCCCAAAAGTTAGGTTATGCAGAGGCTGACCCCACCGCTGATGTTGATGGGTTGGATGCGGCTGATAAAATTGCAATTCTGGCATCCCTGGCATTTGCGGGACGAATTAAACTACAAGATATTCACTGTGAAGGGATTCGCCAGGTGAGTGCGGCGGATATTGCTTATGCCCAGAAACTGGGATTCGTAATTAAACTGCTAGCTGTAGCCAAGCGAGAGGAAAGTGTTCTTGTCACTGATACCCCAGATTCAGAGATGCTTCAGCTGAGAGTTCATCCCACTCTTGTACCGCGAACTCATCCTCTCGCCAGTATCAGCGGTGTCTACAACGCCATTTTGGTGGAAGGTGAACCAATTGGGCAGGTGATGTTCTTTGGCCCCGGTGCTGGTTCTGGGCCGACCGCCAGCGCGGTGGTGTCTGATATTGTGAACATTGCCGCCGTTATGAAAACGCGTACAGACACTGACCAACTGCATCCCCTATTGAGCTGCGCCCATCAACACTATTGCGCGATCGCTCCCATGTCGGAACTTGTTACCCGCTTTTACGCCCGTTTTCTCACCAAAGACCGTCCTGGCGTCATTGGTCACTTGGGCACTTGTTTCGGTAACTATAGCGTTAGCCTGGAGTCTATTGTTCAGACGGGCTTTCGAGGAGAGTTGGCAGAAATTGTCGTTGTCACTCACGATGTCCGTGAAGGTAACTTTCGACAGGCTTTAGATGAAATTCGCACTCTAGAGGCTGTGGATAGCATTCCCAGTATCCTGCGAGTGCTTTAATCCTTTGTTGTTTGTTGGTTGTTGTTTGCTAATAACCAATAACTAATAATCAATAATCAATAACCAATGACCGAAAAAAAGGGGTTTCAATCCTCCCTTTTCA